>JAKAZX010000122.1 GCA_021826485.1 Pseudomonadota bacterium
ACGCGCCCGGCGTGCCGGCGAGGCTGACGGCGGTGGCCGAGAACGGCGCGATGCTCACCGTGCCGGCGGCGAGGCTGTCGCCCGCGATGTCGGTGATCCGGTCGGCGGTCAGCGCGATGCCGCTGGCACCGGCGTTCAGCGTGGCGGCGATGGCGCCGCTGCCGAGGCTGAGCACATCGTTGGTGGCGGCGACCTCGATGGTGACGCCGGTGCCGCTCAGCGTGGTCTCCAGCGTCAGGTTGCCGGCGCTGGCCAGGCGCAGCGCGCCGCCGCCGGCGGTGGCCCCGGTGACGGTGCCGATGGCGTTCAGCGTCGAGAACAGGTCGATGGAGCCGCCCGCCCCGGCGGTGAGCGCCCCGGTGGTCAGGCCGCCGCCGGTCTGGCCGATGCTGCCGGTGCCGGTGGCGCTGAGCACGATGCTGGTGGTGCCGGTCAGATGCCCGGACAGGCCGAGATCGCCGGTGCTGGTCAGCCCGACCGTGTCGGCGCTGATCGGGCCGGTAACGGCGAGCGACGTGGTGTTGACCACGCTGATCGCCCCGCCGGCGGTGATGCTGCCGAGCGTGCCGATGCTGTTCAGCGTGGAGCCGACAGCGAAGCCCAGGGCGGCGTGGCCCTCGAGCATGCCAAGCCCGGTGACGGCGCCGCTCGCGCCCTGCGAGACGTTGCCGGCGGTGGCGGTGAGCGAGGTGGCGGTGCCGGCGGCGATGGTGCCGGCGAGCGTGAGATCGCCGGTCAGCGTGCTCAGCGTGACCGAGGCGGCATTGAGCGAGCCGTTCACCGCCAGGGCGGACCCGTTCGCCACCCGCAGCGACGTGCCGGCCGCGATGTCGCCGAGCGTGCCGATGGCGTTCAGCGAGGAACTCAGCGCGAACGCGCCGAAGCTGTTGCCGGTCAGCGTCGCCGCGATGACGCCGCCGCCGCTCTGCACGATGCCGCCCGCCGTCGTGGTCAGCCCGACCGTGCTGGCGCTGATCGCGCCGGCGACCGCGAGCGAAGTGGCATTGACCACGGTCAGCGCGGTGCCGGCGAAGATGCCCTCGATCGTGCCGATGGCGTTCCGCGAGGAGCCGACAGCGAAGGCCAGACCGGCCCGGCCGCCGAGCGTGCCGAGCCCGGTGATGGCGCCGCCCATGCCCTGCGAGACGTTGCCGGCGGTGGCGGTGAGCGAGACGGCGGTACCGGCGGCGATGGTACCGGCGAGCGTGAGATCGCCGGTCAGCGTGCTCAGCGTGACCGAGGCGGCATTGAGCGAGCCGTTCACCGCCAGTGCCGAGCCGTTGGCCACCAGCAGCGACGGGCCGGCCCGCATGTCGCCGAGCGTGCCGATGGCGTTCAGCGTCGATCCCAGCGCGATGCTGCCGCCGGCATTCCCCAGCAGCGTACCGACGGCGAGCGGCGCGCCTGGTTCGGTGATGTTGCCCGAGGTCAGCAGATCCAGCGTGCCGGTCAGGGTGAACGGGCCGTCAAGGCTAATGCCATTCGCCTTCGTCGTGCTGCCCACCACCAGCGTGCCGGTGGCGATCTCGCTCAGCAGCGTGGCGTCGAGCAGCAGATACGCGCCCGGCGTGCCGGCGAGGCTGACGGCGTTGGCTGAGAACGGCGCGATGGCCACCGTGCCGGCGGCGATGCTGTCGCCCGCGATGTCGGCGATGCGGTCGGCGGTCAGCAGGACGGCGCCGCCGCCGTGGGCGCTCAGCGTGGCGACGATGGCGCCGCTGCCGAGGGCGAGCACATCGTTGGTGGCCGCGACCTCGATGGTGGCGCCGGTGCCGCTCAGCGTGTTCTCCAGCGTCAGGTTGCCGCCATTGGCCAGACGCAGCGCACCCGTGCCGGCGCTGGCCCCGGCGACGGCGCCGATGGCATTGAGCGTGGAGAACAGGTCGATCGAGCCACCGGCCCCGGCGGTGAGCGTGGCGGTGCTCAGGCTGCCGCCGGTCTGGCTGATGCTGGCCCCGCCGGCGGCGGTCAGCGCGATGCCGGTGGTGCCGGTCAGGCTGCCGGACAGGCCGAGATCCCCGGTGCTGGTCAGCCCGATCGTCTCGGCGCTGAGCGCGCCCGCGACCGCAAGCCCGCTGGCATTGACCACGGTCAGCGCGGTGCCGGCGGTGATGGCGCCGAGCGTGCCGATGCTGTTGAGCGGGGAGGCGATGTCGAAGGCCAGACCCGCCTGGCCGGAGAGGACGCCGAAGCCGGTGATGGCGCCGCCAGCCCCTTCGATGACGTTACCGGCCGCGCTCAGTGAGACGGTGGAGGCCCCGGCGATGGTGCCGGCGAGCGTCAGGTCTCCGCCGCGCGTGCTCAGCGTCACCGCGGCGGCATCGAGCGGACCGTTGACCGTCAGGGCCGAGCCGTTGACCACCAGCAGCGACGGACCTGCCGTCATGCTGCCCAGCGTGGCGATCGCGTTCAGCGTCGAGCCAAGCGCGATGCTGCCGCCGGCATGGCCCAGCAGCGTGGCGGCGGTGATGCCGCCGCCGGGTTCCGTGATGTCCCCCGCCGTCAGCAGCCGCAGATTGCCGGCGACGCCGATCGGGCCATCGACCGAGATGGCGCTGGCCGTGATGGAACTGCCCACGGTCAGCGTGCCGGTGGAGACCGCGCCGAGCAGCTGGCTGTCCACCAGCAGATACGCCCCGGCGGTGCCGCCGAGGCTGATGGCGGTGGCGGTGTAGGGCGCGATCGTCACCGAGCCGGTGCTCGGCGGCGTGCCGGCGGCGATGCTGTCACCGGCGATGTCGGTGATCCGGTCGGCCGTGAGCAGCATCGTGCCGCCGCTGGCCGTCGCTGCCAGCGACGTGGCGATGCCGCTGCCGCCGAGTGCCAGCGTGCCGCCCGATGTCGCGACCTCCAGCGTGACATTCGGGCCGCTGACGGCGTTTTGCACGGTCAGGTTGCCGCTGTCGGCCACGCGCAGCACCCCGGCGCCGGCGGAGGCCCCGGTGAGGGTGCCGATCGTGTTCAGTGTCGAGAACAGGTCGAGCGAGCCGGTGGCGTGGGCCGAGAGCGAATTGGTGGTGATGAGGCCCGCCGTCTGCGTGACATTGCCGTGGCTGGCTGTCAGCGCGACGCTGGTGGGGCCGATCAGATCGCCGGCGAGCGTCAGGTCGCCGGTGGCGGTGCTGAGTGTCAGGTTCGTCGCGATGAGCGGCCCGTAGACGGTCATCGCGCCGCCGGCGGCGATACCGATCGAAGGCCCGCCGGAAATTTTGTCCAGCGTCCCGATGGAGTTGAGCGTGGAGCCGAGGGCCACGCCGCCGGCCACCGCGCCCGTCAATGTCGTCACGTCGAGCGAGCCGGCGCCCTGGGTGACGGCGCCGGTGCTGTTCGCGGTCAGCCCGAGCAGGGCTGTGCTGATGACGGCCGTGCCGAGCGATATTCCGCCGCTGCCGGCCTGCAGGCTGACGGTGGGCGCCAGCAGCGTGGCGCCGGTCAGCGTGATCGTCCCCGCCGTGCCGGAGATCAGGGTCAGCCCGGCGGTGGTGTTGGCGTTCAGCGTGACGGTGGGTTCCACCACCAGGCTGCCGAACGACTGCAGGGCCACCGCGCCGGTGGTGGTGAAGTTCACCGACGCCTGAACGTCCACCAGCGTCTGTGCTTGCAGCAGGATATTGCCGCTGCCGATGCTTTCCAGCGCGCCGGCCGAGACGGTGGTGGTGCTGTTGGTGCCGTGCAGGTTGCTCGGGATGATGCCCGTCCTGGTCAGCGTGGAATCGTCGGCGCCGGTCCCGTTGGCGCCGGCCACGATGTCGAGCGTGCCGGGATCGAACAGCACGGTGCCGGCGGCGCCGCGCGGCGCCGAGAGATCGACGACGCCGGAAAATCCGAGCGTTCCACCGGAGATTTCGACAAATCCGCCATCGCCGCCACCGGGACCGCCGCGCACGGAAATGCCGCCGGCCATCACGGTGCTGTCGGTCGAAAGCACGGTGACATGCCCGCCATTGCCGGCGCCGGTGGCGTCGGCGGCGATGCGGGCGCCGGCGGCGAGCGTGACCCCGCGCGAGGTGCGCGTGGGCTTGACCTTGGCCCCGCCGGTCGCGCGCGCCAGCGTGGTGCCGAGCGCCACCGTGCCGCCACCGGCCGCGCCCGAGGCGTCGATGACGGCGCCCTTGGCGATGCTGGCCGTCCCGCTCGGCAGGATCTGGATCTTTCCGCCCTGGGTGCCGGCCTGCGTGCCCTGCGCCAGCAGGTTGCCGCTGACGGCGATATTGCCGCCGATGCCCTCGACCAGGATCGTGCCAGTCCGGCTGCCCCGGCTTGGCGCGGCGATGCTGCCGCCGGCATCGATCAGGGTCTGCACCACGCCGTCGGCGGCGCGCGCGGTGAGCTGCACCGTGCCGCCCTCGGCCATGATGGTGCCGCTGTTGGTGACGAGGGCGGTGCCGCCGCCCGGCCCATGCGTCACCTGGCCGGTGACGTCGATCGCCACCAGCCCGTCGCCGTACAGGTCGAGCGTGTGCGTCATCGCGCCGGCGAGCACGACATGGCCGAGCTTGGCGTTGATGACACCGGAATTGGCGACCTGCGGCGCCACCAGGGCGGCAAGCCCCGCCTGTGCCACGGTGATGGTGCCGGCGTTGTCGATGCGCGCGCCCGGATGCGCCGCCTGATCGAACACCATCCGGCCGGCCATGAAATTCTTGTCGGTCATGCCGGCGGCGGAAACCACGAGGCCGGCCGTGTTGACCTGGGCGCCCTTGTAGAAGGTCACGCCGTCCTGGTTGATCAGGATGACCTGGCCGTTGGCATCGATGCGCCCGGCGATCTGCGACGGATTGGGCCCGACGACGCGGTTGAGCGCCACCGCGTTCGGCGAGGGCTGGACGAAATCCACCGTCTGCTTGGCGCCGACGTTGAAGCTGTTCCAGTTGATCGCGGCACGCTGCGTGGTCTGGGTGATGGTGGTCGTGGTGGCGGTGTTGGCGATGGTGGCGGCACCGGCGGTGACGCTGCCGCCGAGCGGGCGGGCATTGGGGGCGGGTTGCGCGCGCGCCTGCGGCGCGAAGGCGAGCGCGGCCAGGATCGCGGTGCCCGCCAGCAGCCCCGCGCGCGCACGGCCCGCGCGCACGGCATCGCTGAACATTCCGGGACTGCCCCCCTTGCCCTTGCGGGAGGGAGCTTCGATCGGCGGCGCCGCGTTCGCGTGGGTCATGGCCGCTGCCTTTTGCATCAGAACCGCGTCAGCACGCGCCAGAGGAACGTGCCGGCGTTGAGCGCCGAAATGGTCGGGCCGCTGCCGGTCGGGTAGCGGTTGAGCCGGGCGGCGGCGAGCAGATCGACCTCGGCATAGCTGGTCGCGGTGACGCGCGCGCCGATGCCGCTGGAGGCGGCGCGCACGCTCAGCGATTGCGCATCGTGCTGCCAGGTCTCGCCCCAGTCGTAGAACCCGTAGATCTGCACGGGCACCGGCGTGGGCAGCGAGACCGCGCTGAGATCGGCGCTGGTGTTGAAATCCAGCTCGATCGTCGCGGTCAGCACGCGGTCGCCGGTGATGATGCCGGATTCATAGCCGCGCAGGTATTGCAGCCCGCCGAGATAGAATTCCTCGGCCGGCGGCATGATGGCATTGGTGAACTGCCCGGCCACCACGCCGAGCAACGCGACGCTGGCGCCCTCGTAGGGCGAGAACAGCGTCTGCGAGCGGCTGACGCGGGCATCGACCTTGAGGAAATCCACCGTCTCGCCGGTGCGCGGCAGGCCGGCGGCACCGTCCTGGCTGGCGCCGAGCCCGGCCAGCCCCTTGGACAGCCGCACCGAAACCTCGTTGACGGCGCCACGCCCGGCACCGAGCAGCAGGTCCGAACGCGCGTAGTCGCCGCCGATCCGCGCGATGCGCAGCGAATCGAAGCTGGCGCGGGCGCGCGTGCCGTTGGACAGCAGGCCGATCTCGGATTCGATCGCGTCGAGGCTGGTGTACAGGTCGAGGGTTTCGTTGCGCGCGCGGATTGCCGGGAAGGTCAGCGCCGTGCCGAAGACGTTGGTGATGCCGAGATAGCCCTCCAGCGCCAGCGGCCCGGTCGGCGCGGTCTGGCCGCTGCCGCCGTACACGCGCAGCTTGAGGCCGTTGTCGCCGATGAAGAACTCGCTCGCGGCCTGCCCGAAGGTCTGGCTGTTCGGCCAGGTGTGGTACAACGAGACCTCGGTGCGCTCGCCGTAGGAGGTGAAGCTGTTGGCGTCCGCCACCAGCAGCGATTCGATCGGGCCGGTGTAGCGCGACGAGTAGTTGTCGGTGGTCAGCAGCCCGCTGATCGCCGCGCGCGCGACCTCGGCGATCAGCGTCATCGCGCCGGGATCGCCGGGCACCGGTTGCAGCACCGCGTGCAGGCTCACCCCGGGGACGCTTTGCGCCAGCAGCAGGTAGCGTTCGAGCGTCGCCTCGTCGATCGGGGTCTTTTCCGTCAGGCGTTGCAGGAATCGCAACACGCGGGAGCCGGCGGGGCCGATGTCCGCGGAGAGTTTCACCTCGGCGATGCGGCCCTCGGTGACCAGGAAGCGCAGTGCCCCGCTGGCATCGATGTTGACCGAGACGCCGCTGAGCACGTAGCCGTCCTCCCGGTAGCGCCGCAGGATGGCGGCGCGCGCCGCCTCGATGCGCGCCAGCGGCACGGCGGGGCCGATCAGCCCCGGGCCGGCGAGGGCGAGGATCTCCGCGCGCTTATAGGCGGTCACACCCTCCACCGCGACGCCGCGCACGGTCACGTCCGCCGCCGGCACGGGCTTGGCCGGCTGCTCGGGCGCGGGCAGCGTGGGGATGGACACGGCGGGCGGCGGCAACGGCTCGACCCGCGGCAGCGGCGAGCCGGCGGGGGGCGGCGGCGGCAACTGCGCCAGAGCCGGGCCACCCAGCCCCCCGAGCAGCGCCGCCAGCAATATTGTTTCCCTGCGAAGCACCCTGGTCCCCGGCGACGTGAGCGGTGTTGCGTTACGTTGCAGCAGTTGTCACGGGGCCGCGAACGGTCCGTCAAGCGCCTTGTTGCCGGGCCCGCTCGATCCTGCGCGCGATGCCGCCTTATATCCAGCCCGTTGAGCGCGCACCGGCGAAACTGCTACCCCTGGACCCGCGAGAAACGCGAAGGGGCGAGCGCGCGATGAGCACCGAGGAACATGCCGAGCATGCCGAGCACGCGGCGGAGCACGGCAACAAACCGGCGGCGTTGCTGATCGCGGTGATGGCCGCGGTGCTGGCGATATGCCAGCAGCAAGCCAAGCGGGCGGAGATTTCGGTGGAGGCGAACGCGGTGCTCGCCGCCGACACCTGGAACGAATACCAGGCCAAGTCGGTGCGCTCGGCGATCGCGCACGATCTGGAACGGGTGGCCGGCACGCTCGACACCCCGGCCGACCCCGCGCGCGCGGCCGAGCGCGCCCAGACGATCAAGCAGTTGCGCGAGGACCGCGAACACTACGACAACGACACGAAAACCGGCAAGGAGGCGCTCGGCACGCGGGCACATGCCTATGAGGTGGTGCGCGACCACTCGCTGGAACGCGCGCACACCTACGACAACGCCGCCGCCGCGCTGGAACTCGGCATCGTGCTGTCCACCGCCTCGGTCATCACCTCGGCGCGCGCGCTGCTGCTGTTCGCGGCCCTGATGGGCGCGGTCGGGCTGGTGCTCGGCGTGTTCGGCGCGGTGGCGCCGGAGATGGTGGTGTTCTGAGGCGGGGCGAGCAAGTGGTGGAACAGCCTGAGCAGGCCCCCTCTTGCCGAAGAGACCTACGAATGGGGATCAAAGGGGCTCAGCCCCTTTGCGGCTCCAGGGCGGAGCCCTGGCCTTCCCCATCCCGCCGCAACGCCAGCAGGTGCGTCACGTAGCGCACGGCGGCGCGGTCGTGCAGGCGGGTTTGCCAGGGCCAGTCGGTGTCTTCGCCGAGCAGCGCGAGGCCGGTGACGGATTGGGGGTGGGCGGCTTCGCGCAGCAGCGCGCGCAGGAACGGCTCGCCCGCCCCGCCGTCCGGGCCGCGCTGCGAGTGGCCGCCGATCCAGGCGGCGGGCGGGGTGGCGTGCGCCGCCCAGTCGTACGGCGTGGCGAGCAGCAGGCGCCCGTCCGGGGCGAGCAGCCCGGCCATGGCGGCAAGCAGGCCGCGCGGCGAGGCCACGCAGTCGAGCAGGTTCAGCGCGGCCAGCAGATCGGCCGAGCCGGCGGCGAACGGCAGGGCGAGCACGTCGCAGGCCCAGAAATCCACCCGTTCGGCCCCGTCCGGCGCCACCGCGAAGGCGCGGCGGTCGTAGGCGAGGCCGATGCGCCGGCGGGCGTAGGAGACGCGCCCACCGCCCGCCCCGCGCGCCAGCCGCAGCAAGGCAAGGCCGGTGTCGATGCCGAGCACCAGCGCATCTCGGTGCCGCGCGGCGAGATCGAAACTGGTGCGCCCGGCGCCGCAACCGAGATCGAGCGCGCGGCGGACCTGCCTCCCCGGCCCGGCCAGTTCCTCCAGCCGGGCGAGGCAGCGGCGCGCGGCGCCCGGACGCGGCTCGCCCGGGGCTTCCGCCGGATCGAGATCGGCCCAGCCGTCCCAGGCATAGGTCGAGACGGTCTGGCGCAGCACGTCGAACCAGGTGCCGGGGCCGATCGCGTCGCCGATCAGGCTTTCCAGCATCGGGTCGAGATCGTCGCGCAGCAGGATGTCGATGCCGCGCTCGGACAGCAGGCGCGCGAGGTCGGCGACGATGATCGGGATGCCGTCGATGATGGGGTATTCGTGCCGGCAGGCCGGGTTGGGACACAGCAGCATGCCGGCCAGCACGTCGCCGTCCCGCTCGGCGCCGACATGGGCGAGGGCGAGCGCGTGCAGCCCCTCGCCCGCCCCGGCGCAGCGCGGGCAATGCGGGGCGAAGGCGGAGAAATGCCGGCGGCGCACGCGGGCCTAGCCGCCGATCAGCACGGTGGGGCAGCCGGGGCCGACGATCGTGCCGGTCGGGCCGGGGATCGGGCCGACGCAGGCGGGGTGCTGCGTCATGTCCATCAGGCGGGCGGCGGGCAGCTTGTCGATCGTCACCGTGGCCGAGCCCTTGCCGATGATGCCGGGGCCGCCGGGAACGCAGACCGGGATCATGCAGGGCTGCGTCTGGTCGGTCAGCCGCGCCGCCGGCAGGCCGCCGATGGTGACGGTGGACGAGCCGCTGACGATCGGCAGCGGCATCGGCGGATGCGGCACGGGCGTCGGCACCAGTGCCGCCGGATGGATCGGCGCATGGCAATGCGGCCCTTCCTGCAACACTTTGTCGGTGATCCGCGCCGCCGGCTGGCCCATTTTTCGTCCTTCCGCGTCACGCTGGCGAAACCTAACGTGTCCGCCCGCCCCGGTCGAGCGCGCCCATGGGGCGCGACGGACCGGCCCGGCTTCGGCTAGGCTCGCGCGGCAAGGAGGTGCGCATGGGCTGCTTCTGCCGCATGACGATGACGCCGCTCGCGTCGGAACTGTCGAAGCTGCGCAAGGCCGCGCCGCCGCCCGCCGAGCCGGACAAGGCGGAGCAAGCGGCCACCGAGAAGGTGAGCGCGCTGGCCGACTGGCTGGCCGCGCGCGGGCTGCCGGCAGCGCCCTGGAAGCCCGATCCGGCGTGGCGTGCCCTGCGCCTGCCCACGCCGCAAATGTCGCCCGCGGCGCTGACGACCATCTCGGGCCTGACGCATCTGCGCGCCGAGGCGCTGCGCCAGTGCGGCACCGACCTGCTCGACCCGACCCAGGCCGAGGCGTTCCGGCGCGTCGTCGCCACCATGAACGAGCGGTTCCGCAAGCAGCAGCCGCCGCCCGTGGACCCGCACGACTGGACGCAACTCGCCCAGCAGAACGACACCGCCGACCGCCTCGCCCAGGCGATGAAGGAGGGGCTGCTGAAACCCACGCCCCAGCAGCAGCAGGAATACAA
>JAKAZX010000123.1 GCA_021826485.1 Pseudomonadota bacterium
GTCAGCGCCGTGCCGAGCCGGGCGAGCAAGCGGCCGACCAGCGGCAGCGGCGGCAGCGCGTCGCGCCCCGCGGCGAGGGTGCGCACGACCGGATCGTCGTTCAGCGCGCGCAGCCACGGCGCCGCGGGGGCATCGAGGCATTCCAGCAGCGTGCCGCCGAACGTGTCGGCGTTCAGCGTGTAGCGGCCGAGGCTGCCGCCCATGGCCGCGGCGCGGTCCACCACCGCGATGCCGCCATCCAGCCAGTCGCCCAGCAGGCCGGCGCCGGCGGCGCGGATCAGCGGGCCGGTTCCCGCCGGACCCGCGCCAAGGATCATCGTCTCGAACATGGACCCGGGCCTTCACCGCGGCAAAGCCGCAGACCGGAGGAACCAGAACGCGTGCGCCGAAGTTTCACGCAGCCTCCTCCTTCGTTCGGCAGTGCTGTCATCGCAAACTGCCGTGGCTCCAGACGCAGCGGGCAACAGTGAAGTTCATCCCACACAGCATCTCGTGCGTCACTCTCAAGTGACGGGAGAGAACAGAGCAGTTGTCTAGCATGAAGCAGGCAGGCGGTAACTTGTGGCAGGAGGTGAACCATGTTGGATATCAAGACCGTCACGCGACGCGTACCAAAATTCCTGCGGCCGCACTGGCGGCGGACCTATTCGCAGGAGGGCGAGGACATCGTCCTTAACGCGCTGTTCAGCTATTCCCGCCACGGCGTCTATGTCGATATCGGCGCGCACGATCCGATGGCGTGGTCCAACACCAAGAAGCTCGCCGAGCTTGGCTGGTGGGGGCTGGACATCGACCCGATGCCGGGCACCGCCGCGAAATTCCGCAAACACCGTCCCCGCGACCTGTGCATCGAGGCGGCGATCGACACCGGCGGCGGCGGCGATCCTCTGTCCTACTGGATGTTTGCCGAGGAACCGCGCTGGAACTGCCTTGCCGCCGCGGCCCCGGCGAACACCCGCGACGGACGGACGTTCCACCCGACCGGGCGGATCGAGGTGCCGGTGCTGACCATTACCGAGGCGCTGGAGCGGGCGGCGCTGCCGCGGGTCGATCTTGTCAATCTCGACATCGAGGGCGGCGAGGAACACATCCTGCGCGCCTGGCCCTGGCACCGCTACGTGCCGACCGCGATCTGCGTGGAGATCATCGGCCTGCCCGCCGCCGAGATCGCGCACCTGCCGCTGACGGCGTTCCTGGCCGAGCGCGGGCTGGTGTTCGCCTCCCAGCTGATCGCCTCGGTGATCTATGTCGAGCGCGAATTCCTTGCGCGTAGCTACCCGAAACCGAACAGCACCGCGCCGCGGCTGGCCGCCGCCGCGTGACCCGGCGCGCTCAGCCGACGCGCAGCAGGCGCGGCCCGTGCGAATGCAGCCAGGCCACCGCCGCGGCGCGATGCGGGGTCAGGTCGTCCACCAGCGCCCAGAAGCGCGGGCCGTGGTTCATGTGCCGCAGATGCGCGACCTCATGCGCCGCGACGTAGTCCTGCACCATCGGCGGCGCCATCACGAGGCGCCAACTGAAGGCGAGATGGCCGCTCGATGCACAGCTTCCCCAGCGGCTGCGGGTGTCCTTGACGGTGATGCGTGCCGGGTGGACCTGCGCCGCGGCGGCCTTGGCGGCAACCACTTCGCAGAGCGTGCGGCGGGCCTCCGCGCGCAGGAAATCGGCGACCCGGCGAGGCAGGAACGCGGCTTCGCCTGAGACGACGATCTCCCGCCCCTCCAGGCGCACCCCGGCGCGTGCCTCGGGGGCGTGGCGGATGCGGTGGTCCAGCCCGTGCAGCGGCAGGCGCGCGCCGTCGGCGAACGGCACCGGCCCCGGCAGGGCGGCCAGCCGGCGCGCGACCCAGTCGGCATTATCCATCAGCAGCGCCATGCCGGCGGTGCGCCCGGCCCGCAGCGGCAGGGTGACGACGACGGCGCCGCCGCGCGGGTCGATCCGCAGGCTGATGCGCCGCGCCCGCCGGCTGCGCCGCCACTCCACCCGCGCCGGCCCGCCCGGAAGGCTGAGGATTTCCGATTGCGCCAGATTCATGCAGCAACAATTTGGCCCGATCGGCCGCGCCGGGCAATCGCCAAGCTTGACGGGCGGTGCGGATTTCGCGCAGCATGTTATATTATAACATTGCCTGTGAGGCCCCATGCTCTCCCGCCGCGCCCTGCTGGGTTCGCTCGCGCCGCTGCCGTTCCTGTCCGTCCTGCCGGCGCGCGCCGCGGCGCCGTTGCCGGCGGTCGCGACCATCTCGATCCTGGCCGATCTGGTCCGCCAGACCGGCGGCGATGCGGTCGCGCTGACGGCGCTGGTGCCGCCGGACGGCGACGCGCACACCTACGAGCCCCGGCCGAGCGACCTGACCACCCTGCACGGCGCCGCCCTGCTGGTGGAGAACGGGCTCGGCCTGGAGGGCTGGATGGACCGGCTGCGCGGCGCGTCCGGCTTCGCCGGCGTGCGCGTGGAGGCGGCGGCCCAAGTCACGCCCCGCCACTTCACCGAGGACGGGCGGATCACCATCGACCCGCATGCCTGGCAGGACCCGCGCAACGCCATCCGCTACGTCCAGGCGATCGCCGACGGGCTGACGCGCGCCGCACCGGAGCAGGCCACGCGATGGCATGCGCGCGCCGCCGACTACGCCGCCGAGATCGCCGCGACCGACCGCTGGATCGCAGCCCGGATCGCCACCGTGCCGCCGGCCAAGCGCAAGATCGTCACCAGCCATGACGCGTTCGGCTATTACGGCGACCGCTACGGCATCGCGCTGCATTTCGTGGAAGGCCTGTCCACCGACGACGAACCGTCGGCGAAGGACATGGCGCGGCTGATCGACGACATCCGCGCGCAGGGCATCCGCGCCGTGTTCATCGAGAACATGACCGACCCGCGGCTGATCCGGGCGGTCGCGCATGACGCGCATGTCATCGTCGGGCCGGTGGTCTATTCCGACGCACTGTCGCCGCCGGGCGGGCCGGCCGACACCTATCTGAAGATGCTCCGCCACAACACGACGGCGTTCGTCGTCGCCATGCAGCGCAACGACTGAACGCGGTTCCATCACAGATTCCTCAACTGGCCTTCGCTCTGCGCGCGGGCCATAAATGCTTCGCGATGGACACCATCTTCCGCGGCGACCTGATCTCCTCCCGCGGCCGGGCGCTCGCCTGGGCCGACAGCCTGCTGGTCGATCACGGCGTGTTCCGGCTGGTCTGGAGCAACTTCGCGACCGTGCTGCCCGGCCGGCTCTATCGCAGCAACCATCCGACGCCGCACCGGCTCGCCCGGCTGGTGCGGCGGCACGGCATCCGCACGCTGATCAACCTGCGCGGCCCGTGCGGCAACGGATCGGACGCGCTGTCGCGGGCGGAGGCGTCGCGGCTCGGTCTCGCCTTCATCGACGCCCCGCTGTCGAGCGGGCGCGCGCCGCAGCGCGCCGAAGTGCTGAAGCTCGCCGCGGCGCTGCGCGATGCCGCCGAGCCGATCCTGGTCCACTGCAAGTCCGGCGCCGACCGGGCGGGATTTGCCGCGGCGCTGTTCCTGCTGCTGGAAGGCCGCAGGACGGCGGAGGCGATGCGTCAGCTCTCGCTGCGGCACGGCCACTGGCACCGTTCCCGCGCCGGGGTGCTGGACGCGTTCCTGCTGCGCTTCGCGCGCGCGGCCGAAGGGCGTCGGCCGTTCCTCGACTGGCTGGAAACCGAGTATGATGCGGCGACGCTGGGGGCGGAGTTCCGCTCGGGCCATTTCGCGGATTTCGTGACCCACCGGCTGCTGCGAAGGGAGTGACGGAGACTGGCGATGCGAGATGGGGCGATGCTGTCGCTGCCGATCGCGGCGTGGGAGGGGCCGGTCGAGCCGGCGATGCAGGAAGCGGCGCTGGCGGCGCTGGAGGAAGGGCGGGTGGTCGTGCTGCCGCGGCTCGCCTTCGCGCCGGCGCCGGCGGAACGGGCGCTGATGGCGGCGGCGACACTGGATGCGACGCGCAAGAACGTCAGCCTCGACCCCGCGAGCGGGGCGCTGCACGGCACCGCCGTCGAGGGGCCGGCGCGCCAGCATCTGGCCGGCATGCTCGGCCGGTTTGCGCAGCAGAGCACCGCGCTGCTCCACGCCCTGCTGCCGCGCTACGCGGCGCAGTTGGAGCGTGCGCGCACCAGCTTCCGTCCCGCCGAGATCGCCGGGCGCGCCTATGCCCCGCGCAAGGACGACCGGCGGCTGCATGTCGATGCCTTCCCCACGCGTCCGATGCGCGGGCGCCGCATCCTGCGTGTGTTCGCCAACGTGGCGCCCGACGGCGCCGAGCGCGTCTGGCATGTCGGGGAGGCATTCCCCGATTTCGCGGCGAAGTTCCTGCCGCGCGTGCGCGCCGGCATACCGGGACAGGGCTGGATCATGCAGCAGCTCCGGCTGACGCACGGCCGCCGCAGCGCCTACGACTTCATCATGCTGAGGCTGCACGACGCCGCCAAGCTGGATGGCGCCTATCAGGCGGACGGCATTGCCGCGACGTGCCGCTTTCCGTCCGGCACCGTCTGGCTGTGCTTCACTGACGCCGTGCTGCACGCGGCGATCGCCGGGCATTGTGCGCTGGAGCAGACCTTCCATCTGCCGGTCGCCGCGATGGCGCGGCCCGAACTGTCGCCGCTGCGCGTGCTGGAGCGTCTGGCGGACCGCGCCCTGGTCTGACGCGCGCCGGTCAGGGGTGGCGGGCGAGCGCCCAGCTCGTCCCGGCCGCCACGATCTGGAAGGCCGGATCGCTGCGCATGTGCTGCAGGCTGCGGAAATGCTTGACGTGATGCACGTCGTCCAGCAGCAGCGCGAAGCGGCGGCCGGCCATCATCTCCCGCACGATCTGGAACTCAAGGAAACCCATGCCGCCGGCGGAATCGAGGATGATCAGCGGCGCGTGCTCGGCATGCGCGGTCAGCAGGCGCGGCAGCAGATCCTCCCCCTCGAACAGCAGCGTGCGGATATCGACCACCTGCTTGCCGCCCTGCATCTGCGGCGGCGCCGGCGGGCGAAGATCGGGGGCGTCGCCGGCCACCTCGCGTTCGTAGAAGCCGAGCGGATTGTCGAGCGAGTCGATGTAGACGTCCGCTTCCTGGTTCTTCGGGTCGCGCAGCAGCGCATCTTCCTGCATGTGGGCCCGCGCGCGCGCCAGCGCGACGGTGCGGCCCCAGCGGCAATCGACGAACGGGTAGGGGCGCAGATTGGCCCGCGCCAGGCACCAATGGGTGAAATTCACCTCGACGGTGACGAAGCGACGCGGCGGGGCGACGGCGTTGAACGCCTCCGCGACGAAGCGCGTGGAGCCGAGGCCGAGATAGGTCCCGGTCTCGATCGCCACGTCGATCCGGTCCTCGGCGATCAGCGCGCGCAGGTGCTGGCTCAGCACGGGGTCGGCCTTCATGTCCATCGAGGCGTCAGGCGCCGTCGCGTAGAGTTTCATGCTGCGTGTCCGCGGCGAAATGGCGTCCCTGCGTAACATCGCTGCGGCGCCGCGCGCCAGCCCGCTCAGCGGCGCGCGGCGCGCGGCGCGCTGGCGGGCGTAGCGGCGGTGCGCCTTGGCGCGGGTGCCGCAGGCCGGGCGCTGCGATCAACCGGCCGCCGGATCGGCCCGCGCCGTCCGCGCCAGCCGGATCAGCTCCGCCCGCACCGCCGCGGGCGAACTGACCGGGGCGGCCCAGGCGACGCGGACCGTCCGGTCGGGGAGCGCGAGGTCGCAGCCGTCCGCGTCCGCCGCCACCATGCGCCACGCCCCCGGCTGCCCCGCCGCCGCCGTCCCGATCGCCGCCATCGCGTCGGCGTGGTCGGCATTGCAGTGCCCGAGGATCGCCCCCTCCGCCGCCGCGATCGCGGCGACGGCGTCCGGGTCGGGGGCGAGGTCGGCGCGGCGCAGCCGGTTCGCGCGGGCGAAGCCGCCAACCAGCAGCGCGCCCAGCGGGGCGATGCGCCACAGGTGGAAATCGGCGAAATCGGCATAGAGCGCGGCGTAGGGATGCACCGCCAGCCAGCGCGCCTTCAGCGCCGCGTCGTCCACCGGCTCGGCCAGCCCCGTCACCGTCACCCGCGGTGCGGTCTGCGGGTTCGGCCCCTCGGGCGCGCCTGTCACCAGCACCGCGCAGCGCGGCTCGGCGCGCAGGTGGCGGGTGTGCTCGGACAGGTCGGACAGCAGCAGCAGCACCGACAGGTCGGGCGTGCAGGCGGGGGTGACGAGGCTGGCGAAGGGCTGGCCCGCCGCGCTGCTGGCCAGCGTGCCGGCCCGCGCCGCCCGCAGCAGCTTGCGGGCGGTCCAGCCCGGCGTATCGGTCGGCTCTGCCATGATGTGTTCCCCCTCCGGCCGCATTACGCCATAATCCGACGCCATATGGGCGGCAGCGGAGCGCGCAACCCTGGAGGCGCCCTGATGAAGCAGACCATCGCCCTGGTCGATGACGACCGCAACATCCTGACCAGCGTGTCCATGACGCTGGAGCAGGAAGGCTACGCCGTGCGCACCTATACCGATGGCGAAAGCGCCTTGCAGGGGATGACCGCCCGCCCCGTCGATCTGGCGGTGCTGGACATCAAGATGCCGCGCATGGACGGCATGGAGCTGCTGCAACGGCTGCGCCAGCGCAGCCTGCTGCCGGTGATCTTCCTCACCTCCAAGGACGAGGAGGTGGACGAAGTGATGGGCCTGCGGCTCGGCGCCGACGACTACATCACCAAGCCGTTCAGCCAGCGCCTGCTGATCGAGCGCATCCGCGCCCTGCTGCGCCGCAACGAAAGCGGGCGGGCGGAAGGTGCCGGCGCCTCGCCGGCCGGCGTGATCGTGCGCGGCGACCTGACGCTGGACGAGACCAAGCACCAGTGCAACTGGCGCGGGCGCGACATCCAGCTCACCGTCACCGAGTTCCTGCTGGTCAAGGCGCTGGCCACGCGGCCGGGCATGGTGAAGTCCCGCGACCAGCTCATCGACGCCGCCTATGGCGACAACATCTACGTGGACGACCGCACCATCGACAGCCACATCAAACGGGTGCGCAAGAAGTTCCGCGCCGTGGATGACGCCTTCAACCAGATCGAGACGCTCTACGGCATCGGCTACCGCTACAAGGACGCCTGAGGAGGCGCCGGATGCCCGATAGCGGCCGGCTTCCTGCCGCGCTGGCCGACCTGCCGCCGGAGGCCGCGCACCCGGCGTCGGGCAAGCGCGTCTCCCCGCTGCTGCGCCGCATCCTGCTGGTCAATCTGCTGCCGCTGGTGCTGCTGCTGGCGGCGCTGCTGTATCTGGACCAGTACCAGAACGGCCTGCTCGCCGCCGAGGTGACGACGCTGCGCGAGCAGGCCCGCATCTATGCCGGCGCGCTCGGGCAGACCGCGGTGCGCGAGGATGACGGCGGCAAGCCGCATCTGGTGGCCGACCTGGCGCGCCCGCTGCTGCGCAGCCTGACCGAACCGACGCCGAGCGCCCAGGCGCGCGTCTACGACCCGGAGGGGCAACTGGTCGCCGACAGCCGCGTGCGCGAGGGCGCCGGCGGCGCCGTGGTGACCGAGCCGCTGCCGCCCGCCGCCGCGCGCGGGGAAATCCTCGGCACGATCGGGCGCATCTATGACCGGCTGCTGGCCTGGTTCCCGCACGAGGGCGAGGTGCCGGTGCTCGACAGCGGGCCGACCGCCGCCGGGCCGGACTGGCAGCCCGACATGCGCGAGCAGTTGCGCCTGACCGGGGCCAACCAGTCGCGGGAAATGGCGCCCTATGTCCGCCGCACCCAGGACGACCGGCTGCTGGTGACGGTGTCCGAGCCGGTGGTGCGCGACCGCCAGTTGGCCGGCATCGTGCTGCTGACGCGCGAGGCGCGGGAGGTGGACGACAGCCTGCTGACCGTGCGGCTGTCGATCCTGGCGCTGTTCGGCCTGGCGCTGGGGCTGACCGTGCTGCTCTCCTGGTACCTGTCGCTGACCATCGCCCGGCCGATCCTGCGGCTGGCGCGGGTGGCGGAACTGATGCGCGAGGGCCGCGGCCGCGCCGGTGCGGTGCCGCCGCTGCTGCTGGAGCGGCGCGACGAGGTGGGGGAGCTGGCCCACGCGCTCGCCGCCTCGGTGCGGGCGCTGTGGGACCGCATGGACGCCATCGAGCGGTTCGCCGCCGATGTCGCGCACGAGATCAAGAACCCGCTGAGCTCCATCCGCAGCGCCATCGAAACGCTGCGGCGCATCGACGACGCCGCCAAGCAGCGCCGCCTGCTGGGCATCATCGCCGAGGACGTGGCGCGGCTGGACCGGCTGATCAGCGATATCAGCGACGCCTCCCGCATCGATGCGGAGCTGTCGCGCGCGGCGACCGAGCCGGTCGATCTGCCGCCGATCCTGGCGACGCTGGCCGAGATCAACGAGGCCACGCGCGGTGACGGCGCGCCGCGGATCGAGGTGGCGCCGGCGGAGGGCCGCTGCGTCGTGCAGGGCGTGGAGGGGCGGGTGGTGCAGGTGCTGCGCAACCTGATCGCCAACGCGATTTCGTTCTCGCCCCGCGACGGTCGCATCCGGCTGGCCGCGCGCGAGGCCGGGCCGATGGTCGAAATCATCGTGGAGGACGAAGGCCCCGGCATCCCGGAGGCGCGGCTGGAGCACATTTTCGACCGGTTCTATTCCGAGCGCCCGCAGGGCGAGCAGTTCGGCCAGCATTCCGGCCTGGGCCTGTCGATCAGCCGGCAGATCGTGCAGGCGCTGCGCGGCCGGATCAGCGCGGAAAACCGCCGCGACGACGGGGGCCAGGTGATCGGCGCCCGGTTCCTGGTGCGCCTGCCGCGCGCCGCCTGAGCGCGCTCAGAACAGCGTGTCGAACAGCGTCTTCGGCTTGCTGCTGATGGTCGGCGTGTCGCCCGTCTCCGGGCTTTTGCCGAGGGCGGCGTCGTCGCGCAGGCGCTGCGCCTCCTTCTGCGGATCGACCACCACGCCGGGCGGCGGCTTCTTCCGCCAGAACATCAGCCGGTCGGTCAGCGACGTGTCGGACGCTTCCTTCGCCGCCTCGGCATCCACCAGCTTGCGGATGTCGGGCGGCGCGGTCGGGCCGGCGGCGGCGATCAGCGCCGCCTGCCCCGGGCTTTCGCTGCCGGGGCCGGCCTGGGCCAGTGCCGCCTGCGGCACCAGGGCGGCCGCGTCGGCGCCGGGCGGCGCCTGTTCCTGCGGCCGCGGCGCGCCAGGGGCGGGCGGGCGCAGCGAGAAATCCGGCGGCACCGACAGCGGCGCGCGCGTCGTGACGACGAACTCGTCGGGGGCGTCGCGGGTCAGGCCGAAGCTGCGTTGCAACGAATCCCGGCTGCAACCGGCAAGGGCGACCGCGCAGACCGCAAGGGCGAGCGGATAATGGCGCGCGAGGATCATGGCGGCGGTGTCTTAAACCCGGTCCCCGGCCCGGGCAAGGCGGCCGTCATGTCCGCGCATCCCGTCCAGGATCAGGGCGGCGACGCCGCAGACGATCGCCGCGTCGGCGACGTTGAACACGTACCAGGACCAGCCGAAGGCATGGGCGTGAATGAAATCGGCGACAGCGCCGAAACGCAGCCGGTCGATCACGTTGCCGACCGCGCCACCGGCGATCGCGCCGAGGGCCACCGCCACCACCGCCCGTTCCGCCCGGCGCAGCCAGACGCCGAGGGCGGCAATGATCGCCAGCGCCCCCAGCACCAGCAGCGGCGCCGACCACGGCCCGGCGGCATTCAGCAGCCCGAACGTCACCCCGCGGTTCCACACCATCGTCAGGTTGAGCACCGGCAGCACCGGCAGGCTGCCGATGTCCGGCAGGTCGAGCACCCGCAGCACCCACCACTTGCTCGCCTGGTCCGCCACCAGCACGATCGCCCCG
>JAKAZX010000124.1 GCA_021826485.1 Pseudomonadota bacterium
CGTTCAGCGCCGCCGATCTCGCGCGCAAAGCCGATTGCGACCGGCTGGTGGCGGACGCCGCCGCGCGGTTCGGCCGGCTCGACATCCTGGTGAACAACGCCGGCACCACCGTCCGCAAGCCGCCGCAGGACTTCACCGAGGCGGAGTGGCATCAGGTGCTGGACACCAATCTCGCCGCCGCCTTCTTCCTCGCCCAGGCCGCCTATCCGCATTTCCGCAAGGCGGGACAAGGCAAGATCGTCAACATCGCGTCGATGAACGCGCTGCTGAGCGCGCCGCACAACGTGCCCTACGCCGCCAGCAAGTCTGGCATGGCGGGGCTGACGCGCGGCCTCGCGGTCGCCTGGGCGGCGGAGAACATCCAGGTGAACGCGATCCTGCCCGGCTGGATCGAGACGGAGATGGGCGCCTCCGCCCGCGCGCAGATCCCCGGCCTGGCCGAAGCCGTCGCCGCCCGCACGCCCGCCGGTCGCTGGGGCCAGCCGCGCGACCTCGCCGGCCTCGCGGTGTTCCTGTCCTCCCCGGCGTCGGACTGGGTCACCGGCACCAGCATCCCGGCTGATGGCGGCTACAGCGTGCGCGCATAGGCGGGCACGGGCGCCGTGTGCGGCCGGCCCGGCATCCTGGACTGCTTCGTCGCTCCGCTCCTCGCAGTGACGATCCAGCGTCACCGCGAGGAGCAACGCGCTACACGAAGCGGTTGACCAGGTTCTCCAGATATTCCTGCCGGCCGCTGCGTGGTTGCGGCGCGGGTGCATCATGGGCGGTCTGCGCGAGGTCCGCGAGCGTGCGGCGTCCGGCGAGAATGTCGGCGCCGATGCCGGACTGCCAGCCGGCATAGCGATTGGCGACATGGCGGTCGAGCGTGCCGTCCTCGATGATTTTCGCCGCCGCCAGCAGCGCGCGGGCGCAGAGGTCCATCGCGCCGACATGGCCGTGGAACAGATCCTCCGCGTCGATCGACTGGCGGCGCACCTTGGCGTCGAAGTTGAAGCCGCCGGTGCCGATGCCGCCCGCCTGGAGGATTTGCAGCAGCGCCAGCGTCCAGTCCGCGACCGAGTTGGGAAACTGGTCGGTGTCCCAGCCGTTCTGCGGGTCGCCGCGATTCACGTCGATGCTGCCGAGCAAGCCCTGCGACGCCGCATAGGCCAGTTCATGCTCGAACGTGTGGCCGGCAAGTGTGGCGTGGTTCACTTCGAGGTTCAGCTTGATCTCGCGCTCCAGCCCGTAGCGGCGCAGCAGCGCGGCGACGGCGGCGGCGTCGAAATCGTACTGGTGCTTGGTCGGCTCGCACGGCTTCGGTTCCACCAGCAGCGTGCCCTTGAAGCCGATGCGGTGCTTGTGCTCGACCACCAGGGACAGGAAGCGGCCGAGCTGGTCGAGTTCCTGGCCGATGCGCGTGTTCAGCAGCGTCTCATAGCCTTCGCGCCCGCCCCACAGCACGTAGTTCTCGCCGCCCAGCCGGTGCGTCGCCTCCAGCACCTGCTTCACCTGGCCGCAGGCATAGGCGAACACCGCCGGATCGGGGTTGGTGGCGGCGCCGGCCATGTAGCGCGGATGGCTGAACAGATTGGCCGTGCCCCACAGCAGCTTCACGCCGCTGGACTGCATCTTCGCCGCCATCCGCTCGGTGATGCGATCGAGGTTGCGCCACGCCTCGGCCAGGGTTTCGCCCAGCGGGGCCACGTCCACGTCGTGGAAGCAGAAATACGGCGCACCGAGCCGCGCAAAGAAATCGAAGGCGGCATCGAGCTTCTTTTCCGCGTTCTCGATCGTGTCGGCGCCCTGCCACGGGCGGCGGAACGTGCCGGGGCCGAACATGTCCGCGCCCGGCCAGCAGAACGTGTGCCAGTAGCAGACGGCGAAGCGGAAATGCTCCGCCATCGTGCGGCCGAGCACCACGCGGCCCGGATCATACCAGCGGAACGCCAGCGGGTTGGTGCTGTCCGGTCCTTCGTAGCGGATCGGCGGGATGGCGGCGAAGTAATCGGTCATGGCGTGCTGCGTCCTCCCCGGATGCCCGTTCTGCGCGCGCGGCGCCGCGGGCGGCGGGGCGGAGTGTGGCCAACCGCACAGCCCGGCGCAATGGGCGCCATGCATCCGGTCGCGTGCTCACCTGCCATCGCCGGCTGCAACGCAGTGTACAGGTCCGGCATGTGAGACCCTGAATCTTCATTCATATCGCGATATATAGTAGACATCTCCCATTGCACGATTAGGTTGGTCTCAGACGTTACTGTGGAACGCCAAAATTGTCGGCAACCTTCAGAAATACCTGATGCGGTATTCGAGACATCTTGTCGCGAGCGGCGTCGCAGCCGTCATCATCTGCCTGCGATGTGTGGTTGCACTCGGTGCGGATTCGCCGACCGCGGCGCACAAACCAGAAGTGCTGATTGTGGTAATGGGTGTCACGACGCCATTCGCGACGTTCGGGCTGATCCACCGATTCGAGCAGATCGCGGGAGTGGAA
Source organism: Pseudomonadota bacterium (assembly GCA_021826485.1). Taxonomy (GTDB): domain Bacteria; phylum Pseudomonadota; class Alphaproteobacteria; order Acetobacterales; family Acetobacteraceae; genus JAFKFJ01. Next base: position 2,474 of record JAKAZX010000124.1, read on the forward strand.
AGCGTTACCTTCAATCTGCTCCACGGGGTTGCCGACGTGACGCTCCGGCCCGGTGCGGTCGTGACCGATGACGAATTTCGTCGGGCCGTCCGCAACGCCAGCTACACGCCGGGGCCGATCCGTTGGAAGCATCCTGCCCCGGGAATCTCCCCGAACTAGGCGCCTGCACCCCGGGGACCAATTGCCCTGCCGTAAAGCACGAGATACGCCGCCTGCAGCACGCCTGCCATGACCAGGGGTGCCGTGAACGACCCGGTCGCAATCCAGTGCCCGGTCAGAGCCGGGCCGACTGACCTCGGCAGTGCCAGAGAGGCCACGCTCAGGCCGCTCGCCATCCCCCAGCGGCCCGGGCCAGCCAGACCGACATTTACGGCTTCCATTGTACCCCCTGCTCCGCGCTCCAATGCGAACTTCACGACCCATGCCGCCGCGGCCAGTGAAAAAGTTGGCAGGAGGGGGAGCAGGAGCAGCAGCAGCAGAGACATCCATTGCATGCGCACATAGATGGATGCCGCAGTCGCGCGCAGCGCAAGACGACTGATGGCCGCTGCGGACAGTGCCGCCGACAGGAAGCCGGCCATCATGATCGGCCCGATCTGCACGGGGCCGACATGGAACTTCGTCGCGAACCAGAACGCGATCAGCGGCCCGGAAAGACCGACCGATAGACCGTTGCAAAGATTGATCGCGGTGACCTTGAACAGCACGCCACCCTGCCGCGCCACGATGGGCGCAACGGCACATTCGCCGGATATCCCCTGTCTGGACCCGGCCGGTGCGACCAGCAACAGACAGGCATTAGCGATGGAGAGCGTGCCGCCGACCACGAACAGCGGCCGGAACGCCGATGCTCCATGCAGCCAATGCGCCCAGAGATCAGGCCCGATCGCGAGCATGCCGCCGATCGTCATGCCGATGAAACCGACTGCCGCGTTGAGGCTGAACACTTCGGCGCGACGCGGCGGGGGCAGCAGAGCGGCGAGCCATGCCAACTCCGCCGGAACGAAACATCCGGGCGCGCCATTGGCACCGCGGCCGAAGCCACCAAGGACTGCGGCGATGGCAATGGTCCACGGATCAGTGCAATACGCCGCCAAGCCAAACAGCAAGGCGACGACGAATTCATAGCCGACCAAAAGTGCCTGGTATCCGCAGCGGTCGCTCAACGGCCCGACAAGCAGGCTGAGGAATGCGCCGATCACGAAACTGGCGGCGAACAACATGCCGATCGACCCGCCCTGCCAGTGCAACCGCTGGAGATAGAGCGCGAAATCTGCGACCAGCGCGCCTTGCCAGGTGCTGCGGATAAGGCGGGCGGCCAGCAGCAGACGGATCGACTGCTTCGCGGAATTGGCGCGTGCCGGAGACCGCATGACGGTCAGCAAGCAAGCGTCGCATTCTGGACCGTGCGATGCCATACGCCAAGAGCGCTGCCCGCGTCCGTCGACGTTTCGGGCGATGGCGAAAAGCGCCAGCCAGCCCTCGCCGCCCGATCGCCACCGATCATCAGCCGCAGGCACGCCGCCTCGACATCGGCGGGTGCGATGGCCTTCATGCAGTGGTTGTCCCCACCGCAGGGCGGCGCGGATACGACATGGACGCAAGGGCTGCATACCATTGGCTGGTAGAACACCACGGTGCGATCGGACCGGCCCATCCGTCCATAATGATCCGGATGCACCGGCCCGAAGAGCCCGACAGTCGGTGTACCGAGCGCAACGCTGAAATGAAACGGACCGCTGTCGTTGGTCAGCACGCAGCTTGCACGTCTGAGCAGCGCAAGCAGGCTGCCCAGCGGCGTAAGCCCGGCCAGATTCCGCAGCCTGTCCTCGGCGAAGCCCAGGCTCTGCCGTAGCTGCTCGACATGGTCGAACTCGGCAGCGGTTCCGATCAGTACGACCTTCGCGTCCGGGCGATGCAAAAGGATGCCGGCAACGGCTTCACGGAACAGGGGCAGCGGCCACCGCCGCTCGACCGCCTTGTCGGACGTGTTGGTGTTGACGACGAGAAGCGGAACATCCGTCAGCAACCAGGAGCCCAGCAGGTCACCTGCCCGCTGCTCATCATCCGGTGTCACGCGCAGCGACAAACATGGCATTGCACCGGGCGCGGGGCAGCCGATCGCGCGCGCCATCTGCATGTAAAGGTCATGAACTGGAGCAAACATATTCGCCAGAACAAGCGTGTCGAACACCTGTTGCCGCGCACGATCGCTGGGCCGGTAGAAGCCGACGCGGTGCCTGGCACCCGATGCCGCCGCCAGCATGGCGGATGCGAAGCGGTGGGTATGCATTTGCAGATCAAAGAACACGGAAGGCGCATGCCGGCGAATCCGTGCCACCAGCCGTGCGTGCTGCCATGCCGACATTGGACGGCACGAAGCGGCAATCCCCATCACCGCGTCGGCGATGTCACAGCGCTCAGCCAGCTCGCGGTTCGCGTGGTCGGTAATCAGCAGTATGCGGGCATCCGGCTGACATTCACGGAGCCGTGCGACGAACGGCAAGCTCGCCAGAACGCTTCCCATGCCGCCACGTTTGAACACCACGAACGTTTGCCGGTGGGAGCCACCGAGTGCGTTCGCCGGCGCGCGGGTGCGGACCGCGGGATCAGGAAGAGAATGCACCAGATCGGCCCCCGGGGAGGATTGCGTAGAATGCGAGTTGCCGCATATGGTCTTCGCGGGCACTCTGTCCACTAACAATGATTGCACATGACGTCTATGAATTACCTCATTCTAATGAAGCGTAATTTACGGCGTCGCGATGGAACAACGCAGATCGGCACAATCTCCACGCTGCGGCGGTGCGGTCTGCCGACGGCCTGCAACGTAGAGGGAGGCTGTATGCTTTCGATGCTGACGGAAGAATTGGCAACCATGTGCCGGCTCATGCGCCGCGCGGTCCTCGTGATCGTCTGCGCTGTCACGCTGACGACGCTTGCCGGGTGTTATGGGGTGCCCGTGGGCGGCGGCTTTGGCATGCCTTATGGCGGCGAGGACGATGGCGGCGAAGGCGATGGGATGGCAGGTTACGGCATGATGCCCGGCTTCGGCTGGGGTGGCGGATGGGGTGGCTTTGAAGGGTGGCGCGGCGGCGACGACGATTGATGTCCCGCTTGTCGCAGCCGCCGTGCGGCACGGTCGGCCCGCTGACGCCACCGGTCCGCCGTGGGCCGATTGACCGCCCGGTTGCGCCGGCGCCGCAGCGCCGCCGGTCCCGATGAATTGACGACACCTGGCGCCGCTGGAAGTGTAGTCGCCTCACGCGCGGAGGGGATCTCATGGACCGGCGCCGCATCATCGGACGCGTCGCGGTCGGCATGCTGGCCGGCACCGCCGGAGTACGCCTGGCGGCGGCGCAGTCGGCCGCGCCGGAGGGGCCGGGTGTCGCGCTGCTGCGCCGGCTGGCCGCCGCGGTCACGGCGCACGACCTGGCGCGGATCGACACGATCTATGCCGCCGGCACCAGTTACGTGAACCATCAGGCGCTGGTGGCCGCACCTTCCGACATCCCGCCGCGGGAGGCGTTCAAAGCCTATCTGCAGCAGCGCATCGCCGCATTTCCGGATCTGGCGCTGTCGATCGAGGTGGCGATGGAAAGCGGCGACATGATCGCCGGCAACCTGATCTGGAGCGGGACGCAGCAGGGCGCCTATCTGGGCGTGCCGCCGCGCGGGCGGCATGTGGTGTGGAACTCCACCGACATCTTCCGCACGCGCGACGGGCTGATCTGCGACCACTGGGGCGCGGTCGATCTGTTCGGGCTGCTGCGGCAGTTGCAGGCGTGACCGGCCGGCGGTGACCCCCGGCGCGGGCGGCGGCGCGCGTCAGACGGCGATCGCCCGCGGCTCCATCGCGCGGCTGGTGCCGCTGCTGCGTACGCTGGCGGACTGGCGCGAGGCCTCGTCCAGCAGGCCGCGCAACTGCTCCATGAACGCGTCGCCCTCGGCGGTGCGGGAGACGATGATGCTGCGGCGGTCGCGCGGGTCCTGCAGGCGGCGGGCGAACTGGAACTCCTCCAGCCGGTCGAGCGCGCGGGTGATCGCCGGCTTCGCCACCGCCAGCCGCGCCGCCAGCCCGCGCACCGTGTGCGGCCCTTCTTCCAGATAACAGATCAGCATCACGCCCAACTGACGCGCCGTCATGTCCGGCCCTTCGCGGCGGACCAGACTGACCACGGTATCGCGCAGGATGTTGGTCAGGCGCATCGGCTGGTTCAGCGACATCGGGGCCCCCACAGCACCCGGCGTCGGCCGGGCAAATGACATTCTCGCGATAATGTGGCATAGGTGGAAAAGATAATCCAGACGCATTTATTGCCGGACCCGTGCGGCCTGGGGGGTTCGGCCGTGCTCGCCAAGCCGGGTGAAATGCCGGATGCTGCGGGGCGAAAGGAACCACCCCGCCGATGTCTCAGCCGGACCCGTTCAGCGCCCTCGCCCCGCCGCCGCCCGAACCCGCGCCGCCGCCGCCCCCGCCACCGCCGGCCCCGTGGGGACGCAAGGCCGAACTGGAAGCGGCCATGGCACAGGCCCCGCGGGACGTTGGCCTGCGCGCCGAGTATTTCGACCATCTGACCCAGCTTGCCGGAACGCAGACCGGGCTGCACTGGGCCTTGCTGCCGGAGGTCGGGGCGCCACTGTGGTTCCGGGCCGGCACGCCGGACATCAGCGCGATGGCGCACGCGTTCCGCGACGACGGCTACGCCCTGCCCGGGCTGACGGCGACGCCGCTGCGCATCCTGGTGATCGGCGCCTATGCCGGCTACTCGGCGGTGGCACTCGCCCGCCACCATCCGCGCGCCCATCTGCTGTGTGCCGACCCGATGGGCGACAACGTGCGGCTGATGGCGATGAACACCCTGCCCTGGCGGCGCATCCGCCCGGTGCAGGCGGCGCTGTGGCACACGCCGGGAACGCTCGCCCCGCTCGGGCGGTACCAGGCGGACTGGGCGGTGCGCCTGTCCGATGAGGTGCTGCAGGAGGATCGCACGATCCCCGCCACCACGGTTCCCGATCTGCTGGGCCAGCACGGCTGGCCGAATGCCGACATGGTGGTGTGCGACGCGGCCGGGTCGGAGCGGGAAATCTTCGCCAATGCGCTGGCCCCGTGGCTGCGCCGGGTGGATACGGTGCTGGTGCGCAGCTACGAACAGCTCGCGCCGGGCGGTGCCGCCTATATCGCCGCCTGCTTCCCCGCCGAGGTGTTCGGCCGCCGGCCGCATGGCGGCTTCGACCTGTTCGAGCGGCGGAAGCCCTACACCGCGATGCAGGAAACCCCGCCGGAGGTGACGCTGATCCGCGCCGAGCCGGGCGGCGCGCCGTTCCACGTGCAGGATTTGCAGCCGCATGGCTGGGGCTTCTTCGTGTTCGACGGCACCAGTTGCCAGGTCCACCCGAACCCCCCCGGCGGCCCGCCGGCCCGCGTGGTGTTCCCGCTGACGCTGTCCGGGCAGCAGCGATTCGCGGCCGGCCTGTGGCATGCCGGGCCACCGCACAGCAGCACCGTGCAGTTCACCGCCCGCATCCTCCGTGAGGACGGCGGCGTGATCGGGACCGCGCAGGCGGAGCTGCGCGGCTGGAAGCGCGACCGGCTGAGCTTCGAGATTCCGGACGGCGCGCGGGGCAAGGCGTTCGCGATGCTGGAAACCGCGATGGCGGAGGGTGCGGCCAACAACCAGATGGCCTGGGCGCGCTGGATCGACCCGCGGATTACGTGAACAGCGCGTGGAATGCTTGTACACCCCATGTTACAGCAAGTATCTGACGTGCAATTAACCTCGCCGTAGCGGCCCAGAGACGCCTCGTGGTGCGAAACTCCTCCTGCGCCAACGGAGGACGAAGCGATGTGCCAGGACGGCCTGCGTCCCCTCAGCTTTGAGACGCTGCTGACCGATCCGCTGGTGCGGATGATGATGGCGGCCGACGGCGTCACGCCGCATGAGCTGATTGCCCCGCTGCTCGCCGCCCGCAATGCGGTGGCGGCGCGCGAGCGGGTCGCGTTCAGCGCCGCGCTGGCAGCTCCTTGCGCCATGAGTGCTCAGGCCTGAAGCCGAGCATCTCGCGGGCGCGGCGGTTGGACAGCAGCGTTTCATACTCGCCCAGCGGGCGCGTCACCCGCACGTTCGGGTAGAAGCGGCGCAGCAGTTCCGCCGTTGGCAGGTCGGACGAACAGTCGTCCTGCGCCGCGTTGAACACCTGATAGCCCAACCCGTCGGTGCGGATCGCGCGCAGCACCAACTGCCCCAGGTCGCGCGCGTCGATATAGCTCCACATGATCCGCTTGCGGCCTTCGGGATTGGCGAAGAAGGCCGGGAAGTTGGCGTATTCGTGCGGTTCGATGACGTTGCCGATGCGGATCGCGTAGATGTCGGCGCCGCTGCGCGTGGCGAACGACTTGGCCGTCGCCTCGTTGCAGATTTTCGACAGCGCGTAGCTGTCCGGCGGATCGACCGGATACTCCTCATCCAGCGGCAGATAGGCCGGGTCGCGCGGCTCGTGGCTGAACACCAGCCCGAACGTGGTTTCCGACGACGCGATGATCACCTTGCGGATGCCGAGCGTCACCGCCGCCTCGATGACGTTGTAGGTGCCCATCGTGTTGATGCGGAACACCTCGTTGTCCGGCGTGATCATGATGCGCGGGATCGCCGCGAAATGCACCACCGCATCCGGCTTCTGCGGCCGCAGCGAGGGATCGAACTCGCGCAGCCCCATGTAGGACGACAGCGCGTTGAACACCTGCCCCGAATCGGTGATGTCGGTGATCAGCGTGCGCACCTTGGGATGGTCGAGCGGCGTGCGGTCCAGGTTGAGCACCTGGCAGCCGTTCTCCACCAGGTATTTCACCACATGCCGCCCGGCCTTGCCGCTGCCGCCAGTGAACATGACGCGGGTCATCGCGATCCTCCGTTTGTCTGGTGCCGCTTGGCAAGCGGCGCTGCCGGTGCCACCAAGCGTGCATGGCGATCGCGGTCAAGTTCTTCACCGGCGCGGCCATGCGCCCCCACCTGCCGGCGCTGGCGCGGCTGCGCGTGACCGTGTTCCGCGAATACCCCTATCTCTACGACGGGACGGAGGCGGGGGAACAGGCGCATCTCGCCCATTTCGCCGCGAGCCCGTTGGCCGGCATGGCGGTGGCCTTCGATGACGCCGGGGAGGCCGTCGGCTGCTCCACCTGCCTGCCCCTGCCGGATGCCGGGGCGGCGATGCTGGCGCCGTTCCTGGCGACGGGTCTGTTGCCGGAGCGATATTTCTACTTCGGCGAGTCGGTGCTGCTGAAACGGCATCGCCGAGGGGGGGTAGGTGGCGAATTTTTCGCTCACCGTGAAGCCCATGCGCGGGCGGTGTCCGC
>JAKAZX010000125.1 GCA_021826485.1 Pseudomonadota bacterium
CCCGCGCCGGCCCCGGCGCCCGCCGGGCGGGCGGCGCTGCCGCCGCAGCCGGTGGGCGTCGCCACCGCCGCCCTGGGTGACATCCGCATCTGGCTGGACGGCATCGGCACGGTCAATCCGCTGGCCACCATCACGGTGCGCACCCAGATCGCCGGCCAGTTGCAGGAAGTGGGCTTCACCGAGGGGCAGATCGTCCACCAGGGCGATTTCCTGGCGCAGATCGACCCGCGGCCCTATCAGGCGCTGCTGGAGCAGTATCAGGGCCAGCTCGCCCGCGATCAGGCGCTGCTGGGCCAGGCGGAGACCGATCTGCGCCGCTACCAGACGCTGCTGAAGCAGGACAGCATCGCGCGCCAGCAGGCGGAGGATCAGGTGTTCCTGGTCCAGCAGTACAAGGCGGCCATCCGCTCCGACCAGGCGCAGATCGATACCGAGAAGCTGAACCTGATCTACTGCCACATCACCGCGCCGGTGACCGGGCGGGTCGGGCTGCGCATCGTCGATCCAGGCAATTTCGTGCAGCCGAGCGACGCCAACGGGCTGGTCGTGGTGACGCAGTTGCAGCCCATCTCGGTGATCTTCCCGCTGCCCGAGGACGACCTGCCGCAGGTGCTGCCGCGCTTCCACGCCGGCACGAAGCTGCCGGTCGTGGTGCTGGACCGCGCCAATGTCACGCAGCTTGCGACAGGCGCGCTTTCCACCATCGACAATCAGGTGGATACCACCACCGGCACGTGGCGGCTGCGCGCGCTGTTCGACAACCGCGACGAGATGCTGTTCCCCAGCCAGTTCGTCAACGCGCGCCTGCTGGTGGAGACGCGGCACGGCGTGGTGACGGTGCCGGCCGCGGCGGTGCAGCGCGGCGCGCCGGGGGCGTATGTCTATGTCGTGCGGCCGGACAACACCGCGGCGATGCGCAAGGTGACGCCCGGCCCGACCGACGGCGACCGCATGCAGATCGTCGCCGGCCTTGCCGCCGGCGACCGCGTGGTGATCGACGGCACCGACCGGCTGCGCGACGGCGCGCGCGTCAGCGTGCGCGACGCCGAGCGGGGCAAGTAAAGTCCGCGGCGGATGACCGACCTTCGGGAAGCCCGCACGTGAACCCGTCGCGCATCTTCATTCTGCGTCCGGTCGGCACCACGCTGCTGATGGCGGCGATCCTGCTGGTCGGCGTGCTGGCGTTCGGCTTCCTGCCGCTGTCGGCGCTGCCGCAGGTGGACTATCCCACGATCCAGGTGCAGACCTTCTATCCCGGCGGCAGCCCGGAGGTGATGACATCGGCCGTCACCGCGCCGCTGGAACAGCAGTTCGGCCAGATGCCGGGCCTTGCGCAGATGACCTCCGCCTCCTCCGGCGGCGCGTCGGTCATCACCATGCAGTTCGACCTGTCGCTCGACATCGACGTGGCGGAGCAGGAAGTGCAGGCGGCGATCAATGCCGCCACCAACTTCCTGCCCGCCGACCTGCCGGCGCCGCCGATCTACGCCAAGGTGAACCCGGCCGATGCGCCGATCATCACGCTTGCCGTCACCTCCGCCTCGCTGAAGCTGACCGAGGTCGAGGACCTCGCCGACACACGGCTGGCGATGAAGATTTCCCAGCTTCCCGGCGTCGGGCTGGTCAGCGTCGCCGGCGGGCAGCGGCCGGCGGTGCGCATCCGCATCCGCCCGCAGGCGCTCGCGGCCTACGGGCTTGCGATCGACGACGTGCGCAGCACCATCACCAACTTCAACGTCAACATCCCCAAGGGCGGCTTCGACGGGCCGCGCCAGGCCAGCACCATCAACGCCAACGACCAGATCACCTCGGCGGCGCAGTACGGCGACATCGTGCTGGCGTGGCGCAACGGCGCGCCGGTGCATCTGTCGGACGTGGCCGACATCGTCGAAGGGGCGGAGAACACGCAGCTTGCCGCCTGGGCGGACCGCACGCCCGCCATCATCCTCAGCGTGCGGCGCCAGCCGGGCGCCAACGTCATCAAGGTAGTGGAGGAGATCCGGCGGCTGCTGCCCGGCATCCGCGCGAGCCTGCCGGCGGCGCTGGATGTGCGCGTGCTGTCCGACCGCACCGATACCATCCGCGCCTCGGTCGCCGATGTGGAATTCGAGCTGACGCTGGCGGTGATGCTGGTCGTGCTGGTGATCTTCCTGTTCCTGCGCAACCTGCCGGCGACGCTGATCCCCAGCCTGTCGGCGCCGCTGTCGCTGGTCGGCACGTTCGGCGTGATGTATCTGCTCGGCTTCTCGCTCGACAACCTGTCGCTGATGGCGCTGACCATCTCCACCGGCTTCGTGGTGGACGATGCGATCGTGATGATCGAGAACATCGCCCGCTTCGTGGAGGCGGGCGACAGCCCGCTCGAAGCGGCGCTGAAGGGCGCGGGGCAGATCGGCTTCACCATCGTCTCGCTCACCGTCTCATTGATCGCGGTGCTGATCCCGCTGCTGTTCATGGGCGACGTGGTCGGGCGGCTGTTCCACGAATTCGCCATCACGCTCGCCGTCACCATCGTCATTTCCGCGGTGGTGTCGCTGACGCTGGTGCCGATGCTGTGCGCACGTCTGCTGCACCACCGGCCCGATACCACGCGCAGCCGCTTCGACCTGGCGGCGGAGCGGCTGTTCGACCGCGCCGTTCACCAGTACGGCCGCGCGCTGAACTGGGTGCTGGATCGCCAGGGCGCGACGCTCGCGGTCGCCGTCGCGACGCTCATGCTCACCGTCGCGCTCTATGTCGCGATCCCCAAGGGATTCTTCCCGACGCAGGACACCGGCGAGATCCAGGGCATCTCGGAAGCGGCGCAGAGCATCTCCTTCCCGGCCATGGCGGAACGCCAGCAGGCGATGGCCGATGCCATCCTGAAGGACCCGGATGTCGCCGCCGTCAGCTCGTTCATCGGCGTCGATGGCACCAACGCCACGCTGAACACCGGGCGGTTCCTGATCGTGCTGCGGCCGCACGATTCCCGCAGCGCCACCGCGGCCCAGATCATCCGCCGCCTGCAACGCGAAACCGCCGATGTCACCGGCATCACGCTCTACATGCAGCCGGTGCAGGACCTGACCATCGAATCGACGGTCAGCCGCACCGAATACCAGTTCGTGCTGCAGGATGCGAACCCGTCCGAGTTCGCCGCCTGGGTGCCGCAACTGATGGCGCGGCTGCGCGAACGGCCGGAACTGGCCGACGTGGTCAGCGACATGCAGCAGCAGGGCCAGGCGCTCGATCTGGTGATCGATCGCGCCACCGCGGCGCGCTTCGGCGTGACGCCCGCGACCATCGACAACGCGCTGTACGACCTGTTCGGCCAGCGCATCGTCTCCACCATCTTCACCCAGTCGAACCAGTACCGGGTGATCCTGGAGGGCGATCCCGGCGTGCAGCAATCGCTCGCCGGACTCGACCAGATCTATCTACCGTCGGCGGCGTCCCCGACCGGGCAGGTGCCGCTGTCGGCCATCGTGCATCAGGAAAGCCGCAGCGGGCCGTTGCAGATCACGCATCTCGGCCAGTTCCCGGCGACCACGATCTCGTTCAATCTGGCGCCGGGCGTGTCGCTGGGGGAAGCCGTCACCGCGATCCGCACGACGGAGGCGGGGCTGGCGCTGCCCGACAGTTTCATCACGTCGTTCCAGGGGGCGGCGGCGGCGTTCCAGTCCTCGCTGTCCAACGAGGCGCTGCTGCTGCTCGCCGCCATCGCCACCGTCTACATCGTGCTCGGCATCCTCTACGAAAGCTTCATCCACCCGATCACGATCCTGTCCACCCTGCCGTCGGCCGGCGTCGGCGCGCTGCTGGCACTGATGGCGGCGGGGCATGATCTGGATGTCATCGGCATCATCGGCATCGTGCTGCTGATCGGCATCGTCAAGAAGAACGCGATCATGATGATCGACTTCGCCCTGGCGGCCGAGCGGGAGGAGGGCAGGGCCCCGCGCGCCGCGATCTTCGAGGCATCGCTGCTGCGCTTCCGGCCGATCCTGATGACCACGATGGCGGCGCTGCTGGGCGCGCTGCCGCTGATGCTCGGCCGGGGCACCGGGTCGGAACTGCGCCGCCCGCTCGGCATCGCCATCGTCGGCGGGCTGATCGTAAGCCAGGTGCTGACGCTGTTCACCACGCCGGTGATCTATCTCGCCTTCGACCGGCTGGCGCGCCGGTTCGGCGGCAGCACCGCGCATGCGGTGCCGGGGGCGGGGGAATAGGTGAACTTCTCCGCCATCTTCATCGCCCGGCCGGTGGCCACGATCCTGCTGACCATCGGCATCGCGCTGGCCGGCGCGCTGGCGTTCTTCCGCCTGCCGGTCGCGCCGCTGCCGCAGGTGGATTTCCCGACCATCTCGGTCACCGGCATGCTGCCGGGCGCCAGCCCCGACACCGTCGCCACCTCGCTTGCAGAGCCGCTCGAACGCCATCTCGGCCAGATTGCCGACGTGACGGAGATGACGTCGCAAAGCTCGGTCGGGCAGGCGCGCATCACGCTGCAATTCAGCCTCGACCGCGACATCGACGGCGCCGCGCGCGATGTGGAGGCGGCGATCAACGCGGCACGCGCCGACCTGCCAACCAACCTGCGCAGCAACCCGACCTATCGCAAGGTCAATCCCGCCAGCGCGCCGGTGCTGATCCTCGCCCTTACCTCCCGCACGCTGACGCGCGGGCAGCTCTACGACGCGGCGGTGAACGTGCTGCAACAGCGGCTGTCGCAGATCAGCGGCATCGGCCAGGTGATCCTGGGCGGCGGCGCGCTGCCGGCGGTGCGGGTGGAGCTGAACCCGCAGGTGCTGTTCCAGTACGGCATCGGGCTTGAGGATGTGCGCGCGGCCCTTGCCGCGGCCAATGCCAACAGCCCGAAAGGCACGATCGCGCAGGGCGATCGCCGCTGGCAGGTCTATACCAACGATCAGGCGGTGCGTGCCGCCGATTACCGCCCGCTGGTGGTCGCGTGGCGCAACAACGCCGCGGTGCAGCTCTCGGACGTGGCGGACGTGCAGGACAGCGTCGAGGACCTGCGCAACGAGGGCCTGTACAACGGCAAGTCGGCGGTGCTGGCGGTGCTGTTCACCCAGCCCGGCGCCAACATCATCCAAACCATCGACGGGGTGCAGGCGGAGCTGCCGCATCTGGTCGCCGCCCTGCCGCGCGATGTCGATGTCTCGGTGATCGGCGACCGCAGCGTGACCATCCGCGGCTCGCTGTACGAGACGGAACGCACGCTGCTGATCGCGGTCGGGCTGGTGACGCTGGTGGTGTTCGCATTCCTGCGCGACGGCCGCGCCACGCTGATCCCCAGCATCGCCGTGCCGGTGTCGATCATCGGCACGTTCGGGGCGATGTACCTGCTCGGCTACAGCCTCGACAACCTGTCGCTGATGGCGCTGACGGTCTCCACCGGCTTCGTGGTGGATGACGCGATCGTGGTGCTGGAGAACATCGCCCGCCATGTCGAGGCCGGGGTGCCGCGGGTGCGTGCCGCCCTGCTGGGCGCGCGGGAGGTGGGGTTCACGGTGCTGTCGATCAGCCTGTCGCTGATCGCGGTGTTCGCGCCGATCCTGCTGATGGGCGGCATGGTCGGGCGGCTGTTCCGCGAATTCGCCATCACCATCTCGCTCGCCATCCTGGTCTCGCTCGCGGTCTCGCTGACCACCACGCCGATGCTGTGCGCGCTGCTGCTGCGCCCGGGCGAGGCGACGCGGCGCAACCCGCTGTTCGAACGGCTGGAGGCCGCCTACGCCCGCAGCCTCGGCTGGGCGCTGCGCCATGCCGGGTTCGTGCTGCTGCTGCTGGTGGCGACCATCGCGCTGAACGTGGTGCTGTTCCGCATCGTGCCGAAAAGCCTGTTCCCCGAGCAGGACACCGGCCGGGTGATCGGCGTGATCACCGCCGATCAGGGCATTTCGTTCCAGCTCATGCAGCGCAAGCTGGCGCAGATGGTGGCGATCGTGCAGCACGACCGGGCGGTGGCCGATGTCGTCGGCTTCACCGGCGGCGGCGGCGGCGGACGGTCGCAGACCAACACCGCGACGGTGTACATGGCGCTGAAGCCGCGCAACGTGCGCGGAGAGGATGCGGCGCATGTGGTGGCCCGGCTGCGCGGCGCGCTGTCGCAGGTCAGTGGCGCGACACTGTTCATGTTTCCCGCCAGCGACGTGCGCGTCGGCGGCCGGCAGTCGAATGCCGAATATCAGTACACGCTCCAGGGCGACAGCGCGACCGAGCTGTATGAATGGACACCCAGGCTGGTCGCCGCCCTGCAGCACGACAAGCGCGTGGCCGACGTGAACTCCGACGTGCAGGTCAGCGGGCGGGAGACCGATCTGCTGATCGACCGGGCCACCACCGCGCGGCTCGGCCTGACGCCGTTGCAGATCGACAACACGCTGTACGATGCGTTCGGCCAGCGCCAGGTTTCGGTGATCTACAGCGCGCAGAACCAGTATCACGTGGTCATGGAGGTGGCCCCGCGCTACTGGCAGGACCCGGCGACGCTGAAGCAGATCTGGGTCAGCACGGTCGGCGGCCCGCCGAGTGCGACGCAGGCGACCAATGCGCTGCCCGGCACGGTGACCACCGTGGCGCCGACCAGCGCCGCCGCGGCACTCGCCGAGCAATCGGTGCGCAACGCCGCCACCAACGCGATCGCCGCGGTCGGGCACGGCATCGCCTCGGCCGGTGCCGCGGTCAGCACGGCGAAGGAGACGATGGTGCCGCTGTCGGCGATCGCGCATTGGGGGCCGGGCAGCACGCCGCTGGCGGTGAACCATCAGGGGCCGTTCGTCGCCACCACCATCTCGTTCAATCTGCCGCCGGGGGAGGCGCTGAGCGCCGCGACCGCCGCGATCGCCGATGCGGCGCGGGACATCCGCCTGCCGGCCGACATCCACGGCGATTTCGCCGGCTCCGCGCTCGCCTTCCAGCAGTCGCTGCGGCGCGAGCCGATGCTGATCGGCGCCGCGCTGCTCGCCGTCTACATCGTGCTCGGCATCCTGTATGAGAGCTTCGTGCATCCCATCACCATCCTGTCCACCCTGCCGTCCGCCGGCGTCGGCGCGGTGCTGGCGCTGCTGCTGTTCCATACGGAGTTTTCCATCATCGCGCTGATCGGCGTCATCCTGCTGATCGGCATCGTCAAAAAGAACGCGATCATGATGATCGACTTCGCGCTGGCCGCCGAGCGTGCCGGGGAGCGCGATCCGGCGAAGGCGATCTTCGCCGCCTGCCGCCTGCGCTTCCGCCCGATCATGATGACCACGCTCGCCGCCATGCTCGGCGCGGTGCCGCTCGCCCTCAGCTTCGGCGAGGGCGGGGAGCTGCGCCGCCCGCTCGGCATCGCGATCGTCGGCGGGCTTGCGATCAGCCAGGTGCTGACGCTCTACACCACGCCCGTCGTCTATCTGGCGTTCGATCGGCTGCGCCTCCGGGTGCTCGGCCGCCGGCGCGGTGCGGCGGCGGCATGAGGCGGCTGTGGCTGGTGCTGGCGCTCGGCGCCTGCACCGTCGGCCCCGACTACCGCACGCCGCCGGCGCCGGTGCCGATCGCGTACAAGGAACTGGCCGGCTGGACGATCGCCGCACCCGCCGCGGAAGCGCCAAAGGGCGCGTGGTGGGCGGTGTTCGACGATCCGGTGCTGGACCGGCTGGAGCGGCAGGTCGCCGTGACCAACCAGACCGTCGTTCAGGCGGAGGCGAACTACCGCCAGGCCCGCGCCCTGGTGGCGGAGGCGCAGGCCGGCCTGTTCCCGACGCTCAGCGTCAGCCCGGCGGTCAGCCGCAGCAGCCTCAACGGCTCGTTCGGCGCATTCGGCGGCGGCAGCGTCGGCAAGGCGTTCACCCAGTACAGCATCGAGGGCGCGGCCGGCTGGGATCTCGATGTGTGGGGGCGCATCCGCCGGCAGATCGAGGCGCAGCAGGCGGTGGCGGAGGTGAGTGCGGCCGACCTCGCCAACGCGACGCTGGCGGCGCAGGCGACGCTCGCCACCGACTATTTCGATCTGCGCGCCGAGGATTCGCTCGTGCTGCTGTTGCAGCAGACCATCGACGCCTACACGCGCGCGCTGCAGATCACGCAGAACGAATACGATGCCGGCACCGCATCCCGCGGCGATGTCGTCACCGCCGATGCGCAGCTCAAGACCGTGATCGCGCAGTTGGCGGGCGTTGCCGTGCAGCGCACGCAGTACGAGCACGCGATCGCCGTGCTGACCGGCCACGCGCCGGCGGAACTCAGTATCGCCCCCGCACCGCTCGCCTCCGCCGTGCCGGTGGTGCCGCCCGGAATGCCGGCAACGCTGCTGCAGCGCCGCCCCGATATCGCGGCGGCGGAGCGGACGATGGCGCAGCAGAACGCGCTGATTGGCGTCGCCATTGCCGCCTATTATCCGGACATCACGCTCAGCGGCACGCTGGGCTTCGCGGGCGCGCCTCTGCAATCGCTGTTCACCGTCGCCAACCGCGTCTGGTCGCTCGGCGCCGCGGCCAGCGAGCCGGTGATCGAGGGCGGGCTGCGGCTGGCCACCGTCGCTGCCGCGCATGCGTCCTATGACGGCGCGGTCGCCGCCTATCGGCAGACCGTGCTCGGCGCCTTGCAGCAGGTGGAGGACGAGATCGCCGCGCTGCATATCCTGGAACAGCAGGCGGCGGCGGAGACGGCGGCCGTCGCCTCGGCGCAGCGCGCGGTGGATGTGACGCTCAACGAGTACCGCGCCGGCACCGTCGTCTACACCGCCGTCATCACCGAACAGACGCTGCTGCTGGCCGACCAGCAGACCGCGCTGGCAGTGCAGCAGAGCCGGCTGGTCGCCGCGGTCGGGCTGATCGCGGCGCTGGGCGGCGGCTGGCAGGCGGCCGACCTGCCGCCATCCGTGCCGTTCAATCCGGGGGCGGTGATCCTGCCCTGACGCGGGCGTGCCGCTCAGTGCCGCAGCGCCCGCTCCGGCGACAGATCCAGGTCGGCGAGGCGGGTCAGCAGTTGCACCAGCCGCGCCTGGGTGTGCGTGTCGGTGCGCGCCATCACGCCAGCCAGGTGGCGGCGCACCGTGTTCAGGCTGATCCCCAGCACGGCCCCGATCTCCCGCAATTCACGGCCTTCGGCCAGCAGCGCGGCGACGGCCGCCTGCGCCGGGCTGAGGCCCAACATCTCGCGCAGCAGCGCCGCCCCCGGCGGGCGGGCATCGTCCAGGTCGGCAACCGTCACCACGATGCGCGCGGGGGAGGGGAACAGGCTGCCGCGATCCGGCCGGCGCGGCGCGATCCGCACCACGTAGGGCCGCCGGGCGGACCGGCGCGATACCGTCAGGCCGCCGCCCTGCGGCTGGTCGGGATCCGCCGCCGCCCGCAGCAGGGCATAAAGCCGCCGGGCGGCCTGCGGGTCGGACGCGGTCAGCACGCCCTGCTGCATCGCCAGCCCGTCCTGCTCCGCCAGCAGCCGCTCGGCGGCCGCATTGGCGTACAGCGGCCGGCCGGCGCGATCGAGCACCAGCATCGCCGTGGGCCAGAGGTGCATCACGCCTTCCAGCGCCAGGCCCGTCGAGGCCAGGTCCGGCATCCCCTCCGCGATCGCCACGGCGCGGCGCAGATGCGGCATGAAGCGGGCCAGCCGCGCGGCATCCTCGGGCACGAATTCGCCGCGTCCGGGCGGGCGGGTCAGGTTCATCACCGCCGCTTCCTGCCCCTGGCGCCAGACCATCAGGCCCAGCACGCCGTGGATATCGCGGCGCAGCAGAAACTCATTGTAATATTCCGACTGCACCAGCCGCGGCTTGCGCACCACCTGCCAGTCGATCAGGAAGGCCCCCGCGGACAGCCCGAC
>JAKAZX010000126.1 GCA_021826485.1 Pseudomonadota bacterium
CCGCAGCGTCGGCCGGCCGCGCAAATGGTGGGCGACCGCCATCGCGGCATGGCCGAGGGCGAGCACGACCAGCAGGATCGCCGCCGCCCGGTGGACCGGGCGCAGCACCGCATAGGCCGCCGGGTCGGGCGGCAGCAGATGCGGCACCGGGATCACCAGCAGGAACAGCGTCGGCACCTGCGCGGGTGCCGTCGCCGCGGTGAGATAGCCGAGCACCGGCACCGCCAGCGCCAGCGCATACAGCGCGGCATGCCCCGCCGCGGCGGCGCGGGCCTGCCAGGGCGGCAGATCATCCTCCCACCCCGGCCGGCCGCGCCGGGCGCGCAGGGCGA
Source organism: Pseudomonadota bacterium (assembly GCA_021826485.1). Taxonomy (GTDB): domain Bacteria; phylum Pseudomonadota; class Alphaproteobacteria; order Acetobacterales; family Acetobacteraceae; genus JAFKFJ01. Next base: position 333 of record JAKAZX010000126.1, read on the forward strand.
GCCGCCACAGGATCAGCGCGAACACCGCCAGCCCGATCGTCTTGTGCGCCTGATACAGCAGGAACTTCGCCAGCAGCGCAGTCAGCGGCACCGCCACCATGATCCAGGCCAGCGCGAAGCCGGCCAGGATCAGCGCGGCACTCCACCAGTGCAGGCGGCGCTGCGCCCTGGTCCAGCCCTGCGCAGCGGGGCTAGCCGGCATTTCCTGCCTCCAGCCGGATGCGGGCGTCGATGCGCAGATCGACGCGGTCGGAGATGAAGCTGCTGTCCGACGTCATGCCGAACTGGGAGCGGCGCAACTGCCCGGTGACCACGAAATCCGCGATCTCCACTCCAGGCTCCGGCGCTGCGTGGCGGCCGAGCAGCATGGCGTGCAGCACCACCGGCTGGCTCACGCCGCGGATTTCCAGCGTCCCGTCCACCTCGTAGCTGCCGGAGCCTTCGGCCTGCACGCGGGTGCTGGTGAAGCGGGCGTCGGGGAATCGCGCCACGTCGAAATAATTGGCGGAGCGCAGCATGGTCACCGCCTCCGCCCAGGACATGGCGACGGAGCCGGTCTCGATCTGCACCGCGACGCGGGTGTTCTGCGGATGCGCCTCGTCGATGGTGAGCTGGCCGCGGAAGCGCTGGAACGTGCCGGTGGAGCTGAACAGGCCGAGATGGCGGACGGTGAAGGCGATGGCGCCGAACCGCTGGTCGATCGCATAGGATTCCGCGGTCGGCGCCGCCGCCGCGCCGCCGGCCAGCGCCACCGCCAGAAACAGCGCCAGCCCCCGCCCGATCAGCCCCGCCACCCTGCTGTGCATCCCACCCGCCTCGCCTGGACATGGACAAATCACGCCTTGCCCCCTGCGCACGGCACGGGGAAGATACCATTTAGCGCTCGAAAGGCCGCCGCCTATGGAGTGTCATGCGCAATCCGATGAGGTGACCGAGAAGCGGCCGCGCAGCGGGCCGCCGGCCTTTGCCGCGCTCGACCTGGGGACGAACAACTGCCGCCTGCTGGTGGGCGCCCCGTCCGGGGACGGGTTTCGGGTGCTCGACAGTTTCAGCCGCATCGTCCGCCTGGGCGAGGGGCTGCATCATACCGGCCGGCTCAGCCCGGGGGCAATGGAGCGCGCGCTGGGCGCGCTGCACGGCTGCGCCGCCCGGCTGGCGCGCCGCCCGGTGCGCGCGCTGCGCGCGATCGCCACCGAAGCCTGCCGGCGCGCCGCCAACGGGCCGGAGTTCCTGGCCCGGGTACGGCGAGAAACCGGGCTGCCGATCGATGTCATCTCCACCCGCGAAGAGGCTGAACTTGCACTTGAATCCTGCGCGTCGCTGCTGGCGCGCGCGGGGCGGCGGGCGCTGCTGTTCGATATCGGCGGCGGCTCCACCGAACTCGCCTGGGTACGGGCGCCGGACGGGGGGGGCAACGGCCGGCCGGAACTGGTCGGCTATCTGTCGCTGCCCCTGGGGGTGGTGACGCTTGCCGAACACTTCGCCGACAGTGCCGGCGACCCGTCGCACTTTCCGCGGATGGTCGAGCATGTTAAGGCGCAGCTTGAGCCGTTCGATAAAATCCATTGTATCAGCCATGAAATCCGCCGGGGCGGCGTGCATCTGCTGGGCACGTCGGGCACCGTCACCACGCTGGCCGGGCTGGCGCTGGACCTGCCGCGCTACGCCCGCAACCTGGTGGATGGCGCGGTGCTGACCCGGGAAGCCGCGGCGGCGGCGGTCGGCCGGCTGCGGGAGATGGGGCGGGACGGCCTGGCGCGGCATCCCTGTGTCGGGCCGGAGCGGGCAGAGTTCGTGCTGCCCGGCTGCGCCGTGTTCGCCGCCATCCATGCGCTGTGGCCGGCGCCGGAGGTGGTGGTGGCGGATCGCGGGTTGCGGGAAGGGATGCTGCTGCGGCTGATCCGCGCCGAGCGCGCCCGCCACCGGCGCTGATGGCGCAGCGCACCGAGTCGAGCCGGCGCTGGCTCGCCCGCCAGCACCGCGATCCGTACGTGGCCGCGGCGCACGCGCAGGGCTGGCGGTCCCGCGCCGCGTTCAAGCTGATCGAACTGGACGAACGCTTCCGCCTGCTCCGCCGCGGCGTGCGGGTGCTGGACCTGGGCGCGGCCCCGGGCGGCTGGAGCCAGGTGGCCGTGCGGCGCGGGGCGGCGGTGGTGGTGGGCGTCGATCTGCTGCCGATCGACCCGGTGCAGGGGGCAAGCTTCCTGCAGGCCGATATCGCCGATCCGGCCCTGCCGGCGCGGCTGCGGACGCTGCTCGGCGGGCCGGCCGATCTGGTGCTGTCGGACATGGCGCCCAACACCACCGGCCATGCCGCAACCGATCACGTCCGCATCGTCGCGCTGGCCGAGACGGCGTTCGCCCTGGCCGGGGACATGATGGCTCCGGGCGCCAGCTTCGTTGCCAAGGTGTTCCAGGGCGGGGCGGAGCGTGGCCTGTTGCAGGCGCTGAAAGCCGGCTTCGCCTCTGTCCGCCACGCTAAGCCGCCCGCCAGCCGGAAGGAAAGCAGCGAACTTTACGTCGTCGCGACGGGGTGGCGGGCGCATCGAACCGATACCGCGATATTGACGAGGACGTGAAGATATCTCCATCATGGCCATTCCGACGGGGGAGTGGCCGCGATGGTGGGCGTCTTTGCGATGCGGCGTGCGATGGGCCGCGGCCCGTTGCTGTGCGCGGGACTTGCCGGGGCGCTTGCGGCAGGGCCGGCCGCCCACGCAGGCAGCATCTCGATTCTCCAGCAATTCCAAGGTGGTAGCGAGCAGTACGAAGCGACGAACTTCGGCGGCTACAGTTATCCGCCCGATATGGCGGGGGCGGTCGGCAACGGCTATGTCATGCAGCTCGTGAACGGGGAGGTGTCCACCTACACCACCTCAGGCGCCGCGGTCGGCGCGCCGCTCTCGCTCGACCAATTCTGGAACAGCGCGGGCTATACCACTGGTGGAACCTTCGATCCCCGGCTGACCTATGACCCGGTCAGCAACCGCTGGTTCGCCATCTCGGATGCTAACGGCAGCGGTGTCGTGCTGGCGGTGTCGCGGACCGGCAATCCGACCGCCGGCTTCACCGCGCTGACGATTCCCGGGGCCGCGGGCCAGTTCACGGATTTTCCGACGCTCGGCGTCAGCGGCAATTCCGTCACCATCGGCGTGAACGATTTCAACGTCAGTGGCGCCTATTCGGGCGCATCGCTCTACACGCTGCCGAAGGGCAGCCTGACGGGCGCCACCCCCTCGCTCGCCGGATTGACGAGTTTCACCCTGTCGAACCAGCTCGAGCTGGCGCCGCAGGGCGTGAGCGATCCCGCCGGCAGCGGCACGACGACAAAGGTGCTGAGCCTGGCCGTCAACGGCGTGGCGATCTCGACCGTCAGCGGCACCGGCAGCGGGGCCAGCCTGCTCTATGACACCACGCTGACCGGAATTTCGGTCAATAATCCGATTCCGCCGGCCACCCCGTCCGGGTATCTCACCTTCAATATCGATTCGCGGATCAGCAGCACGGTGACGCAGGTCGGCAACGACATCTATTTCGCCAACAACGTGCTGGTCGGCACGCAGGACGAAATCCAGTGGGGCATCGTCAACGCCACCACCGACGCGCTGCTGAAATCCGGGTTCATCGGCATGGCCGGGATCGACCTCAGCTACGGGTCGATCGCGGCCAATGCCAACGGCACCTTCGTCATCGGCTTCAACGGCTCGGCCAGCGGGTCCAACATCAGCGACTATGCGGCCGTCTGCTCGGACGTCACCGGCACCTGCGCCGCCCCGCAACTGGTCTATGCCGGCACGGCGGGAGATTACAGCGAAGGCCGCTGGGGCGATTACAGCGTGACCAGCGTGGACCCGACCAACCCGAATGATTTCTGGCTGTTCCAGGAATTTCCCTACGATGCCGCCGGCAGCCCGTGGTGGGGGACGATGGTGACGGAAATCGGCACCGCGCCGGCCAGCCCGGTGCCCGAGCCCGGCAGCCTGCTGCTGCTCGCGGCCGGCGGGGTGGGGCTGGGCGCGCTCCGCCGGCAACGGCGCGGGGCGCCTGCCTGACGGCGACGATACGGGATGCGGCTGCCTATGCGGCCGGCACCAAAGCCTCGGTGCTGGCCTGCATGCCGTGCAACTGGCCGGGCGGCATCGGCCGGCCGAGCAGGAAGCCCTGCACCTGATCGCAGGCCTGCTCGCGCAGCAGCGCCAACTGGTGCGGTGTCTCCACACCCTCGGCGGTGATGCTGAGGCTGAGGCTGCGGCCGAGGGCGACGATCGCGCGCACAATCGCATCCGCCTCCCCGCCGTCGCCCAGGCCCTGCACGAAGGAGGCGTCGATCTTCAGCTTGTCGAACGGGAAGCGGCGCAGATAGCTGAGCGACGAATAGCCGGTGCCGAAATCATCGAGCGCGATCCGCACGCCGAGGGATTTCAGTTCGCCGAGCATCAGCAGCGCCCGTTCGGCATCGTCGATCAGGATGCCCTCGGTGATCTCCAGCTCCAGCCTTCCCGGCGGCAGGCCGGTGCGGGCGAGGATGGTGGCGATCGAGGAGGCGAGGTCGCGCTGCTTGAACTGCGCCGGCGACAGGTTCACCGCGATCCGCCACGGCCGCGACCAGGACGCGGCCTCCGTGCAGGCGGTTTGCAGCACCCATTGGCCGAGCGGCACGATCAGGCCGCTTTCCTCCGCCACCGGCACGAACTGAGCGGGGGAGATGGCGCCGCGCACCGGATGCTCCCAGCGCAGCAGCGCCTCGAACCCGTCGATCTCCAGCGTCGCGCTGTCGAGCAGTGGCTGGTAATGCAGGCGCAGTTCGCCGCGCTGCATGGCGCCGCGCAGATCCTGCTCCAGCAGGCGGCGCTGTTGCAGCCGCTCGTCCATCGCCTGTTCGAAGAAGCGGAACACCCCGCGGCCGTCGCGCTTGGCGCGATAGAGCGCCAGATCGGCGTTGCGCAGCAGCACCTCCGGCGCGGCGGCGTCGGACGGGTAGAGGGCGATGCCGATGCTGGTGCCGATGACGACCTGCTGGCCGCCGATCTCGAACGGTTCCGCGAGCAGGGCGACGATCCGCTCCCCCAGCGTGGAGGCGCCGGCGGGCTGCTCGCAGAAGCCCAGCACGATGGCGAACTCGTCGCCGCCGAGACGGGCGATGGTGTCCGAATCGCGCAGGCAGGTGCGCAGCCGGTTGCCGACCTCGATCAGCACCTGATCGCCGACCGGATGGCCGAGCAGATCGTTGACCGATTTGAAGCCGTCGAGGTCGAGGCAGAGCAGGGCGATGGTGTGGCCGGTGCGCTCGGCCATCGACATCGCCTGCGCCAGCCGGTCGCGGAACAGCGCCCGGTTGGGCAGCCCGGTCAGGCTGTCGTGATGGGCCAGGTGCTGGATGCGCTGCTCGGCCTGCTTGCGATCCGACAGGTCGCGCACCGCCAGCACGGTGTCGCGCCCCCGCGCGTCGCCAAGCGGGCGGCTGAGCAGCTCCACCGGGCGGCGCTGGCCGGCGCCGTCGATCAGCTCGGCCTCCACCGTGCCGCCCTGGTCCAGCACGCCGAGGCCGCCGGGCAGGGACAGCAGCCATTCCGCCGGACGGCCCAGCAGCCCCTCCCGCTCCCGCCCGAGCAGGGCGCAGAGCGCGGCATTGGCGTCGGCGACCACGCCGTTGCGCAGGAACAGGATGCCCTCGAACGTCGCATCGGCGAAGCGGCGCAGGCGCCCCGCCTCATCGGCGGCGCGGTGCGCCAGATGGCGATCGACGATGGCGCCGAGCAACGCCAGCGCCAGCACCAGCAGCGTCAGCGCGGCGACGCCGAGCGCCAGGGGGAAGCTGGAGAACTGCGCCCCCGCCGCTGCCCCCGGGGCGAGCGGGGCGATCATGGTGCCGGCCATCGCGGTGAAATGCAGCCCGCACACTGCGAACACCGCGGCCAGGGCGGCGAGCGCCAGATGGCGGGCCTGCACAGCGGCCAGCGTGGCGCCCGCGGCCAGCACCGCGATCAGCAGGGCGGCGGCGACGTAGCCGCCGGCGAAGCTCACCAGATGGGCCGGGCGCAGCGCCGCCATGCCGAGGATGTGCATGCCGCCGATGCTGGTCCCGAGCAGCAACCCGCCGAGCGCCAGCCGCAGCCCGGCCGGCCAGCGGGAGAACGCCACGGCAAACGCGACGAAGCCGCCGACGATCGCCAGCAGCAGCGACACCAGGGTGCGGTGAATCGCATAGCCGAAGCCGGCGGCCGGCAGATAGGCGAGCATGGCGATGAAATGCGTCGCCCAGACGCCGCCACCGAAGCTGATAGCGGCGCCCGCCAGCCACGCCACGCGGACCCGGCCAAAGCTTGCCAGGGCGCGCCGCAGCAGGCTGACGGCCGTAACGCTCGCCAGCAGGCAGATGATGGCCGCGAGCACGACCAGGGAAGGATCATGCTGTTGGGTGATGCACGCCAGTACTCGGACCATCCGAACCTCTCGTGACGCGGCCGGATGGTCGGCGCAGGGCAGATATCAATTGCTTAACGCTGCGTGCCGCCGTCACCCCGCCGCGCCGTTCCGTTGCACGCCGCTGCGCCGTAGATCGTCGTGGGAAACGAGATGCTATTGGCAAACAACAGCGATGACGTTTCGATCGATTTCTCGCTATCAGATCGAAACAGGACTGTCCAGTATAAGTTGATTATAGCTGGCCCGATTGGTAACCGTGACGAATACATACGGAAATGCTACTGCTGCACGTGAGCATGACGTTCGACATCGAACGATGCGCGCGGCGGCGGCAGCGGCCGGCTGGGCGCGAACCGCTCGACCAGATAGAGCGGGCGGCCTTTCGTTTCGTTGAACACGCGGCCGAGATATTCGCCCACGATGCCGAGCGTCACGAGCTGCGCCCCCCCCAGGAACAGCACCACCGCCATCAGGCTCGGGTAGCCGGGCACCGGGTTGCCGAACAGCAGGGTGCGCAGCACGATCTGGCCGCCGAAGACCACGGCAAACAGCGCGGTGACGAGACCGAGATAGGTCGCCACCTTCAGCGGCATCACGGTGAAGCTGGTGATTCCCTCCAGCGCGAAGTTCCACAGCTTCCAGTAGTTGAAACTGGTCCGCCCGGCATAGCGCGGCGCGCGATCATAGGCGACCGCGATCGAGGGAAAGCCGACCCAGGCGAACAGCCCCTTCATGAAGCGGTGCTGCTCGCGCAGGCGCAGCAGCGCGTCCACCACCCGCCGGCTCATCAGCCGGAAATCCCCGGTGTTGCGGGGCAGGCGGACGCGGCCGATGCGCTGCATCAGCCGGTAGAAGGCATCGGCGGTCGCCCGCTTGGCCCAGGATTCGCCCTCGCGCACCCGGCGCTGGGCGTAGACCATGTCCCATCCCTCCCGCCACGCGGCGACCAGATCGGGGATCACTTCCGGCGGGTCCTGCAGATCGGCGTCGATGATCACGACCGCGGCGCCGCGGGCGTGGTCGAGCCCCGCGGTCATGGCGATCTCCTTGCCGAAGTTGCGGCTGAGATTGACGATGGCGCAGGCCGGGTCGTCGGCGCGCAGCCCCTCCAGCACCGCCAGCGAGCTGTCGCGGCTGCCGTCGTTCACATAGACCACCTCCCAGCTCTCGCCGATGTCGTGCATGACGCGCGAGAGGCGGGCGTGGAAGGCCAGCAGCCCTTCGCCTTCGTCATAGACCGGCACCACCACGGATAGCGTGGGTGCGGCCTGCTGTAGCCGTGCTTGCGGCCTGTCCTGCATCAACCCCCTCCTCGGCCCGAAATCACGGATGAGCAAGTCATACAGACGCGATGCCCATTCCGTTCCATAATCGGTGTATGATCACGATAGTCGCGTAGCATGAAACAATGCTGTCGGACGCGCGCTGGAAGACGAAGTTGCAGGAGGTCACAGGCTCGTGATGATAGTTTCGTTATGGGAGCGGCGCGTTCGTGCCATTCCGATTCTGGTATTACTTATTATTGCTATGACTATTCTGACAGAAATAGCACAACAACGCGGTGCCGAATACGATGAAGGCTACACCGTGCTGCTTGCCAGCGGCGACCCGCGGCCGGACTGGCCGGGCGTGCCGTTCCAGGCCGGGGCGGAGCGGGGCGTGTTCGCCGGGCACAGCGGCGCGCTGCAAATCGCCCGCGATCTGCGCCGGACCGACGTGCATCCGCCGCTGTATTTCTGGGCGGCGGCGGGCTGGCGGACGCTGGCGGGTCCGCGGCTCGTGATGCTGCGCCTGCTGTCGGTGCTGCTCGGCGTCGCGGCGCTGGGCGTGGTGGTGTGGATCGCCACGCTTGCCGGCGTGCCGCCGCTGCCGGCGGCGCTGCTGACGCTCGGCTGCTACGGGTTCAGCTACACCGCCGCGGTGGCGCGCGGCTTCGCGCTGGCGGAACTGCTTATGCTGCTCGGCGCCGCGCTGGTGCTGACGGCGGAGCGGCGGAGGCGCGGGCCGCTGGCGCCGGCCCTGGCGCTGGCCGGGGGCGTGCTGCTGGGGCTTGCCACCTTCGCCAACTACCTCGCCTGCTTCGTCGCCGGCGCCGCCCTGCTGTGGCTGCTGCTGCGTGCGTGGCGGCGGCCGGCGCGGTGGCTCGCGGCCGGCATCGGGCTCGCCGCGGTGCTGCCGGCCGATCTGTGGTTCTTCCTGGCGCAGCGCGACAGCCGGGTGGGGCAGTTCCCGCCGTTCCACCTGCTGGCGAGCCTCGCGCGGCTGGCGCAATACGCCGCCGGCGCCGTGTTCGGCGGCCTGCCGCTGTATGTGGGGGGCGCGGCGCGGCTCGCGCTGGGGGCGGCACTCGCGTTGCTGCTGCTGGCGCTGGCCGCGCTGATCGCTTGGCGATGGCGGTGGCTCGGCCGGCCGGGCGCGCGCTGGCTGCTGCTGCTGGCCGCGGTGGCGCCGCCGGTCGGGCTGATCCTGCTGGGCATGGCGTTCAACAACACGCCGATCGAACTGCGCTATCTCGCCTTCGCCACGCCGTTCTTCGCGCTGCTGCTGGCGGGTGCCCTGGCGACCCTTGCGCCGCGTCGACGGGCGGTTGCGCTCGGGTTGCTGCTGGCGGTGCAGGCCGCCGCGCTGGCCGGGCTTGCCTGGCGGCCGGAGACGATGCAACCCCAGGCGGCGGCGACCCGGGCGGCGGCGGCGCTGGCCGGGCCGCAGGGGCTGGTGCTGATCCCGCGCGGCAATGACGGGGTTGGCGTGGTCGCGGCCGTGATTCAGTCGGCGCCCGACTGGCTGCGGCTGCTGGTGGTGCCGCGCGACATGCCGCCGGAGGCGATCCGTGCCCGCGCGGGCAATGCGCCGGTGGTGGTGCTGGCCCTGCTGGGCGTGGACGGCGACAGCCGGGCGACCCTGCCGCAGATGGAAGCGGCGTTCCGCGACCAGCCGTGCTGGCATGCGGCCGGGCAGGGGCCGGACGTACTCGCCTATGCCCGCGACCCCGCCTGCGCCCCGAGTGCGGA
>JAKAZX010000127.1 GCA_021826485.1 Pseudomonadota bacterium
GTCGCGCAGGAACGCGTCGAACACCTCGCGGTCCACCATGCCGACGAACCCGCCCTCGATCGGCATCTCCACCGCGCGGCCGGCGGGGGAGATCATGCGCGCCGCGCGCGCCCGCGCGACCAGCAGTTGCTCGGGGATCGCGAAGTCGCGGATCAGCCGCGGCGGAATCGCACCGCCGCACGGCTTGATGCGGCCGGCGCGATCCAGCAGCAGCACCGCCGCCCCGGTGCGGGCGAGGTCCCAGGCCGCGGTCGCCCCCGCCGGGCCGCCGCCGACCACGACCGCCGCGAATTCGTCCTGTGCGCTCATCCGAGGCTCCCTGCCGGTCGGGTCCGGCTCATGCCGGCGCGCCCGCAAGCCCGTGCAGCGCGAAGGCCGCCGCCAGCATGCCCAGCACATAGAGGCTGGTGCCGGTGGCGTTGTACCAGGCGGCGCGCTCGGCCGGGGCGGCCAGCAGCCGGCGCATCAGCACCAACTGCGCCAGCAGCAGGGCGGCGACGATGCCGGCATGCAGCGGCCGGCCCCATTCGGCCAGCAGCGCCACCGCCACCGCCTGGGGTACCGCCATCGTCACGCAGGCCAGCCGCGCGGCGGCGGCCACGCCCAGCGAGGCCGGCAGGGAGGCGATGCCGGAGCGGCGGTCGCCCTCGACCGACTTGAAGTCGTTCAGCGTCATGATGCCGTGAGCGCCGATGCTGTAGAGCAGCGCCATGACCAGGACGCGCACATTCGGCAGGCCGCCGGCCAGCAGCGCCGTGCCGGTGACCCATGGCAGGCCCTCATAGCACGCCCCGCAGGCGGCGTTGCCCCACCAGCCGTTGCGCTTCAGGCGCAGCGGCGGCGCGCTGTAGGCCCAGGCGGCGGCGAGGCCGAACAGCGTGGCCATGAACACGAAGCCGCCCAGCGCCACCGCGACCGCGAGCGACAGCGCGGTCCAGAAGATGGCGATGGCCAGCCCCGCGCGGCCGGGGATGCGGCCCGAGGGGATCGGCCGCGACGGCTCGTTGATCGCATCCACGTCGCGGTCGAACCAGTCATTGACCGCCTGGCTGGCGCCGCAGACGAGCGGGCCGCACAGCGCCGCGCCGATGGCCACCAGCGGCCAGCGCCCGCCCACCGGCAGGCCCGCCGAGACGACGCCACAGCCGAACGCCCACATCGGCGCGAACCAGGTGATGGGCTTGAGCAATTCCAGCACCGCGCGCGGCGCCGGCGCGGCGAGGCCGGCGGGTGCGATCCCCCGCGCGGCGGCCCGCTCAGCTCCGGTCATCTTCGTCCTGCTCCAGCAGGCCGTAGCGGCGCAGCTTCACATACAGGCTCTGCCGGCTGACCCCCAGCAGCTCGGCGGCGGAGGCGCGGTTGTCGCCGGTGAGCTGCAACGCCGCCTCGATACAAAGCCGCTCGATCACGTCGGTGGATTCGCGGACCAGGTCCTTCAGGGCGACGCGGCCGACCAGTTCCGTCAACTGCTCGACCGAACGCAGCGGATCGCGCCCGAGGCGGGTCTCCCCGCGCAGGCGGGGCGTGGTGTTGCGGATCACGAAGCCGAAATTGGACTGGCCCGCATCGGCGACGCAGACGGCGGAAACCTCCACCTGCGCGACGCCGCCGTGTTCGTCGCGCAGCGAGGTGGCGAAGAAGCGGACGCTGCCGCGCTGGCGCAGATTGCTGATCAGCACTTCCAGATCGAGCGCCGATTCGCCGAGCCAGCGGTCGAGCGGCCGGCCGCGCGCGCCGTCCTGCCCGGCAAGCTGCGCCATGTCCACGAAGGCGGCATTGGCGGCAAGAATGCTGCCCGCCTGATCGGTCAGCACCAGGCCGTCGGGCGCGCGATCGACGACGCCCAGCAGCCGGCCGCGCGCATCGTCGGCGATGGCGCGCGGACCGGCATCGGCGTCGGCCGGTTGCAGGCGCACCAGGAACAGCGCCGCCGCGCCCTCACGGAACAGCGCGGCCGCGACATGGACCGCCGTGCCATCCGCGAGCGACGCCGCCACGATGTCCGGCGTGCCGCCGGACCGCACGGCCGCGAGATGCGCCTGCACCGCACCGTGGCTGGCCTGACCGAGCAGGTCCGTCAATGGCCGGCCGACGATGCGCTCGGCGTCGCTGCCGAGCAGCCGGCCCGCGGCGGGGTTGGCTTCGGCGACGCGCGCCCGCGCGGCATCGACGATCAGCACCGCCTCGGCCGAGCTGCGGAACAGCAGCCGGTAGCGCAACTCGGCCTCGCGCAGGCGGGCATATTCGTGTTCCAGCGATTGCTGAGCGTTGACGAGTCGCTGCTGCAGGGCAGCGACCGCGCGCAGATCGCGCCCGAACGCGAGAATCTGTCCGTCCTCGCCGAACGGCGCGACCCGGTAGAGCACCGGCACCGAACTGCCGTCCGGCGCCAGATGATTGAGATGGCGCCACTGCGTTGCGTCCGCCGCCTCCGGCTCGCGCAGCAGCGCCGCGGCCTTCGGCCGGCTGTCGAGTGCCACGGTCTGCGCGAACGGGCGACCCACCCAGTCCGCCGCCCCCGGCAGATCGGCCGCGAGCGACTCGTTGCGGATGGCCACATCGCGGACCAGACCCTCCCGGTCGATGATGAGCGCAATGTCAGCCGCAGCGGCGATCAGCGCCGCGGCCGAGGCCGCATCCAGGTCTCCCAGCGTCGTTTGGGGGGAAAGGAATGCCCGCAAGATAGACGGAACCCTCCAGTGCATGTCGTGCGCCCCGCTTATGCAACCGTCGCTCGAAGGTGTCAGCCAAGTCCGTTCCGTTCGTCGTTTGCCGCGCCACCACGGCCGGGGCCGCGCCGCAGGGCCAGCACGATGTTTGCCTTTGCCGCGGCCTCGCGCCCGTCGGCCGCCGTCGCGTCGGCGCCGACCGCCGATGCCAGTTCGGGATGGGCGATGAAGATCGCGCCGCCCACCATGATCCACGGCAGCGGCGGCGCCGCGCGGTGGCGGATGGCGCGGACCGTCGTGGTGATATCCTCCACATGGTCGCTGCACCCGGAGGAGATCCCGACGCAGTCGAAGCGGTCGTGCCGCAGCGCCGCGACCAGTTCCGCCGCCGAGGTGAACAGCCCGGCGGCAACCTGCCAGCCGGCGCGGCTGAAGAATTCGGCCACCATCGACAGGCCGAACGTGTGCTGCTCACCGGGAATCGGCAGCAGCAGCACGCGGCCGATCTGCGCCATCGGCCGGTGCGGCGTGGCGATGCGGCCGAGATCGCGCAGGATGCCTTGCAGCTGCCAGACCCCAAGCGTGACCTCGGCAAACCCGCACAGATCCTGTTCCCACATCACCCCGAGGCGGCGTGCAACCGGGGCGAGCAGCGAGAGATAGAGGTGCTCGATCGACGCGCCGCGCGCCCGCAGGCCGCCGAGCAGATCGGCCTGCGCCGCGCGGTCCTCGGCGAGCACGAGGCTGGTGAGGCGGCCGATCTCCGGCTCGCCGAAGATCGGCACGCCGATCACGGCCGGTGCGACGCGATGCGCGATGAGCAGCCGCGGCACCACGTCTCGCTGAACCGCACGGACCAGCAGGCCGGCCCGTTGGCCGTTCGGCTCGCCCCGCTGGCCGGCCGGCGCATGGGCCAGCTCCGTGTCGGTCCAGCGGTCGGCGGCGACAGCTTCTTCGATGCTGATGCCCATACGATGCCCCCTCCCTCCCAAGTGGATGCCTTCCGCCCGGGTGTGTCAAGTTTTCTATACGTCCAGTCCTATTGACAATCCGGTTGTCGCCTGACTAGCCTCTCCTGCGCACCCGAGTGTGCCAGGGAGGCGGTATGGATCGCCCAGCAAATCAAGGCGTAGGCCCGTGGACAGCCGCGGATTTGCGCCCAGCCTTCCGGCGGCCGTCGGAAACAGCGGCCCTAGCGCAACCCGCCGCTGCAAGGTTGTCAAGCCATGTTTACAATTGACGCGCTCGCGGGCATCGTGCGACCGGTGGATTGCTGTCCCTGGAGTGCGACGGCCGGCGTGAAGCTGCGCGGGATCGAGGCTGCCCCTCCGGCACCGCGCCGCGCCCTTTACACGCCCGACGAACGCCGCCGCCGCGACGCGACCGTGTGGACCCAGGTGCAGGCGGTGCTGGCGCCGACGCAGTTCGCCGTGTTCCTGGCAAGCCTTGCGCTGGTGCTGCATTTCCTCGCCACCGGCCACGGCGGCGCCGCCGCTACCGCATCGGTGGTGCTGAAGACCGGCGTGCTCTACGCCATCATGATCACCGGCGCGATCTGGGAGCGCCAGGTGTTCGGCCGCTACCTGTTCGCGCCCGCGTTCTTCTGGGAGGACGCGGTGAGCATGCTGGTGCTGGCGCTGCACACCGCCTATCTGGCGGCGCTGGCCGGCGGCCTGCTGGACCTGACCGGCCAGATGCTGCTCGCACTCGCCGCCTATGCCAGCTACGTCGTCAATGCGACGCAGTTCGTGATGAAGCTGCGCGCCGCGCGGCTGGGCCAGCCGACCCGCGCACTGCATCCCGGCCACGGTTTGGGCGCACACTCATGAGCGTGCTGGCGCAGACCGCCACCACGTCGGCGGGCTGCCCGCAGCCGGGACCCCGCGTCGTGCAGGAGCGCGGACAGCGCGAGGTGTTCTGCGGCCTGACCAGCATCGTCTGGCTGCACCGCAAGATCCAGGACGCGTTCTTTCTCGTGGTCGGCTCGCGCACCTGCGCGCATCTGATCCAGTCCGCCGCCGGCGTGATGATCTTCGCCGAGCCGCGCTTCGCCACCGCCATCATCGACGAGCGCGACCTGGCCGGTCTTGCCGACTGCAACGACGAACTCGACCGCGTGGTGACGCGCCTGCTGGAGCGGCGGCCGGACATCCGGCTGCTGTTCCTGGTCGGCTCCTGCCCGTCGGAGGTGATCAAGCTCGATCTGGCACGCGCGGCGCAGCGCCTGTCGGTGCGGTTCACGCCGGCGGTGCGGGTGCTGAACTACTCCGGCAGCGGCATCGAGACGACGTTCACCGAGGGCGAGGATGCCTGCCTCGCCGCCCTGGTGCCGACGCTGCCGGCGAGCGATGAGGCATCGCTGCTGGTGGTCGGCGCGCTCGCCGAAATCGTCGAGGAGCAGATGCGCCGGCTGTTCGCCGCCATCGGCATCGCGCCGGTCGCGTTCCTGCCGCCGCGGCGCGCGGGCCAGATGCCGGCAGTCGGCCCGAATACGCGCCTGCTGCTGGCGCAACCCTTCCTGGCGGAGACGGCACGCGCGCTGGAAGCGCGCGGGGCGCAGCGCATTGCGGCCGCCTTTCCGTTCGGCGTGGAAGGCACGACGCTGTGGTTGCAGGCCGCCGCCGATGCCTGTGGCGCCGACCGCCGGCGGCTGCACGACGCGATCGCGCTGCCGCAGGAACGCGCGCGCCGCGCGCTCGCCCCGCATCGCGCGATGCTGGCCGGGCAGCGGGTGTTCTTCTTCCCCGACAGCCAGCTCGAACTGCCGCTGGCGCGCTTCCTGGCCCGCGAACTCGGGGCGCGGCTGCTGGAAATCGGCACGCCCTATCTGCACCGCCAGCACATGGCGGCGGAACTGGCGCTGCTGCCGGACGACGTGCCGATCGTCGAGGGGCAGGACGTGGAACGCCAGCTTGACCGCTGCCGCGCCGCCGCGCCCGACTTGACCATCTGCGGCCTCGGCCTCGCCAATCCGCTGGAGGCGGAGGGTCTGGCCACCAAATGGTCGATCGAACTGCTGTTCAGCCCGACCCACGGCTATGAGCAGGCTGGCGACCTCGCCGCGCTGTTCACGCGGCCGCTGCGCCGGCGCGCGCTGCTGCGGGGGGCGTGATGCAGCTCACGCTCTGGACCTATGAGGGGCCGCCGCATGTCGGGGCGATGCGCGTCGCCACCGCGATGCGCGGCGTGCACTACGTGCTGCACGCCCCGCAGGGCGACACCTACGCCGATCTGCTGTTCACCATGATCGAGCGGCTCCCGGAGCGTCCGCCGGTCACCTACACGACCTTCCAGGCGCGCGACCTCGGCGGCGACACGGCAGAGCTGTTCAAGCGCGCGGTGCGCGACGCCTATGACCGGTTCCGCCCAGAGCTGATGCTGGTCGGCGCGTCCTGCACGGCGGAACTGCTGCAGGACGATCCCGGCGGCCTCGCGCGCGCGCTCGACCTGCCCGTGCCGGTGGTGCCGCTGGAGCTTCCCGCCTACCAGAAGAAGGAAAACTGGGGCGCGGCGGAAACCTTCTACCGGCTGGTGCGCGCCTGCGCCGGGCCGGCCGCGCCGCCGCCGGACATGCCGCGCCCGCCCGGCACCGCACCGCGCTGCAATCTGCTCGGCCCCACCGCGCTCGGCTTCCGCCATCGCGACGACGTGCAGGAAATCCGCGCGTTGCTGGAGCGGCTGGGGATTGTCGTCAACGTCCTCGCCCCGCTCGATGCGCGGCCCGCCGATCTCGCCCGGCTGGGGACGGCCGATTTCAACGTCGTGCTGTATCCCGAGATCGCGGCACCCGCCGCGCAGTGGCTGCGCCGCACTTTCGGCCAGCCGGCCACGACGGCGATTCCGATCGGCACGCAGGGCACCCACGCGTTCGTGGCGGAGGTTGCCGGCCTCGCCGGCCTCGATCCCGCCACCGTTCCCGCCACGCCGTCACGCGCGGCGTGGTACGCACGCTCGGCCGACTCGACCTATCTCACCGGCAAGCGGGTGTTCGTGTTCGGCGACGCGACGCACGCCATCGCAGCGGCGCGCGTGGCAAGCGAGGAACTCGGCTTCGCCCTGGTCGGCCTCGGCAGCTACAGCCGCGAGTTCGCGCGCGAGGTGCGGGAGGTTGCCAAGTCGCACGATCTGGATGCGCTGATCACCGACGACTATCTGGAAGTCGAAGCGGCGATCGCCGCGGCGCAGCCCGACCTGGTGCTCGGCACGCAGATGGAGCGTCACATCGCCAAGCGGCTGCGTCTGCCGTGCGCGGTGATCTCCGCGCCCGTCCACGTGCAGGACTTTCCCGCGCGGTACTCTCCGCAGATGGGGCCGGAAGGCGCCAACGTGCTGTTCGACAGTTGGGTGCATCCGCTGACGATGGGGCTGGAGGAGCATCTACTGGCGATGTTCCGCGAGGATGCGGAGTTCCATGCCGGCGCCGCTCCCTCGCATCTCGGCGCCGCCGCCCCCGAGCCGCAGCACCTGCCGGTGTGGAGTGCAGAAGCCGAGCGCGAGATGGCCAGGATCCCGTTCTTCGTCCGCGGCAAGGCCCGCCGCAATACCGAGCTGTTCGCGCGGGAACGCAGTCTCGCGACGATCACCGTGGAGACGTTGTATGACGCCAAAGCGCATTTCGGCCGCTGACGGCGCGCCGGTCCGCATCGTCATGGTGGCAATGGACAGCCACCTGGCGACTGCGGTCGAGCAGGCCGCCGCCGAACTGCGCGCCGAGGTGCCCGGCCTGACGCTCACGCTGCACGCCGCCGACGAATGGGGCGGCGACGACGCGGCGCTGTCCGCCTGCCGTGCCGACATCGCCCGCGCCGACATCGTGATCGCGACCATGCTGTTCCTGGAGGACCATGTCCGCGCGGTGCTGCCGGCGTTGCAGGCGCGCCGCATGGACTGCATGGCGATGCTGGGCTGCATGGCCGCCGGAGAGGTCACGCGGCTGACCCGGCTCGGGCAGTTCGACATGGCGCAGGAGCCGGGCGGCGCGATGGCGCTGCTGAAGAAGCTCCGCGGCGGCGGCAAGGGTGCGGCGGCGGCGAGCGGCCAGGCGCAGATGCGCATGCTGCGGCGGCTGCCGAAGCTGATGCGCTTCATCCCCGGCACTGCGCAGGACGTGCGGGCCTATTTCCTGGCGCTGCAATATCTGCTGGCAGGATCGGCCGAGAACATCGCCAATCTCGGCCGCCTGCTGGTCGGCCGCTACGCTGCCGGCCACGGCGCACTGGTGGCGGCGCCGCCGATCGTCTACCCGGATGTCGGGCTGTATCACCCGCGCCTGCCGGGCCGCATCGGCGAGCGCATCGCCGATCTGCCGCGCGGCGGGCTGGCGGGCAGCGTCGGGCTGCTGCTGCTGCGATCCTACCTGCTCGCCGGCAACGCCGCGCATTATGACGGTGTGATCGCCGCGCTGGAGGCGGCCGGCCTGCGCGTCATCCCGGCCTTCGCCAGCGGGCTCGACGCGCGCCCGGCGATCGAACGCTACTTCCTGCGCGACGGCCGGCCGATCGTCGATGCCGTGGTGTCGCTGACCGGATTCTCGCTGGTCGGCGGCCCCGCTTACAACGACAGCCGGGCTGCCGAGGCGGTGCTGGCGCAGCTCGACGTTCCCTACGTCGCCGCCCATCCGGTGGAGTTCCAGACGCTCGACCAGTGGGAGCGCGATCCGCGCGGACTCTCGCCGATCGAGGCGACGATGATGGTGGCGATTCCCGAACTCGACGGCGCCATCCTGCCGATGACCTTCGGCGGCCGGCGCGGCGGCGCGGCGGAGGACGGCCGGACGCGCGCGCGGACGATGGTCGTGCATCCCGAACGCGCCGACATGCTGGCCCGGCGCGTTCACCGGCTGGTGACGCTGCGCCGCACCGCCCGCGCCCGCCGGCGGCTGGCCATCGTGCTGTTCAACTTCCCGCCGAATGCCGGCGCTATCGGCAGCGCCGCCTATCTTTCGGTATTCGCGTCCCTGCACAACACGCTGCGCGCGCTGGCCGCGTCGGGCTACGACGTGGATGTGCCGCCCAGCGTCGATACGCTGCGCGCGCGCATCATCGAGGGCAACGCCGCGCAGTTCGGCACCGACGGCAACGTGCTCGCCCATGTGCAAACCGAAGATCACGTTGCCGGCCAGCGCTGGCTCGACGAGATCGAGCGTCAGTGGGGGCCGGCGCCAGGGCGGCACCAGAGCGACGGGCGCGGCATCTTCGTGCTCGGCGCACGCTTCGGCAATGTCGCGGTGTGTCTGCAGCCGGCGTTCGGCTACGAGGGCGATCCGATGCGCCTGCTGTTCGAGCGCAGCTTCGCACCGACGCACGCCTTCTGCGCCTTCTATCGCTGGATCGGCGAGAATTTCGGGGCGCATGCGGTGCTGCATTTCGGCACGCATGGTGCGCTGGAGTTCATGCCGGGCAAGCAGACCGGTCTCGGCGCCGCCTGCTGGCCCGACCGGCTGATCGGCGATCTGCCGAACTTCTATCTGTACGCCTGCAACAATCCGTCCGAGGGCATGATCGCCAAGCGGCGCGCGGGCGCGGTGCTGCTGAGCTATCTGACGCCGCCGGTCGCCGGCGCCGGGCTGTATCGCGGCCTCGTCGAGCTGAAGGCGTCGCTGGACCGCTGGCGCCAGTCGGACCCGGACGCGGACACGACGCAGCGGGCGCGGCTGGCCGAGCTGATCCAGGGGCAGGCCGCGGCGCTCGATCTGGCGGCCGCTGAACCGCGCTGGACCCCGCCCGCCGAGGCGAAGATCGCCGCGCTGATCGCGGCCGTGCATGAGCTGGAATCGACGCTGATCCCGCACGGGCTGCATGTCATCGGCGAACCTGCCGATGCCGGGCAGCGCGCGGGCATGCTCGACGCCGCCGGTTTGCACGAACCGGGCCGCCGGGCCGAGACGGATGCGCTGCTGGCCTGCGATCACGAACTTCCCGCGATCGTCCATGCGCTCGATGCCGGCTATGTGCGGCCCGCGCCCGGCGGCGACCTGCTGCGCACGCCGGAGGTGCTGCCGACCGGACGCAATCTGCACGGGTTCGACCCGTTCCGCGTGCCCAGCACGTTCGCGCTGCGCGAAGGCGCCCGCCAGGCGGAGC
>JAKAZX010000128.1 GCA_021826485.1 Pseudomonadota bacterium
CGGCTGATCGAGACCGAGCGCGATCCCGGCATCTGCCTGGAACCCGGCTTCGTCGAAGGGGTGCGGCGCGTCGGCCGGCACGGGCTGCCGTTCGACATCTGCGTCAAGCACTGGGGCATGGTGTTCGCCCTCGAACTGGTGCGGCGCTGCCCGGACGTGCAGTTCGTGCTCGACCATATCGGCAAGCCCGGCATCAAGTTCGGCTTCCGGGAGCCGTGGTGGAGCCAGATCGCGGACCTCGCGCGGCTGCCCAACGTGGTCGTCAAGCTGTCCGGCGTGATCACCGAGGCGGACCATGCGCACTGGACGGAAGCGCAGGTCACGCCCTATGTCGCCCGCGTGATCGAATGCTTCGGCTTCGACCGGGTGATGTACGGCAGCGACTGGACGGTGGCGGAGCTGACGCACCGCTATCCGGACTGGGTGGCGATCCTGGATCGGGTCATCGCCGGGTCGAGTGCGGCGGAACAGCATGCGCTGTATCGCGGCACCGAGGCGCGCATCTACCGGCTGGACGGCTGAGCCGCGTCGTCCAGATCGACCTCGGCGCCGAGGAACAGGCGGGCGACGCGCGGGTCCTCCAGGATGCGGCGGGCGGGGCCGGTCATGCGGCAGCGGCCGGTTTCCAGCACCACGCCGTAATCGGAAATCTCCAGCGCGCTGCGGGCATTCTGCTCGACCATCAGGATCGACACGCCGGCATCGCGCAGCGCCTGCAAGGTGGCGAACACCTCCTTGACCATCAGCGGCGACAGGCCGATCGAGGGTTCGTCGATCAGCATCAGCCGCGGTTCCGCGATCAGGCCGCGGGCGATCTCCAGCAGCTTCTGCTGGCCGCCGGACAGCGTCGAAGCCTGCACCTGCGCCTTCTGGCGCAGCACCGGAAAACGGTCGAGCGCCTGTTCGACGCGCGGGCGCATCGCGCGCGCCGTGCCGAGTGCCACGCCGCCGAGTTCCAGATTGTCGCGCACCGACAGTTCCGGAAATATGTTGCGCCCCTGCGGGACGTAGCAGATGCCGCGCGCCAGCAACCGCATCTGGCTGGCGCCGGTGATATCCTCCTCCTCCATCAGCACGCGGCCGCTGCGGATCGTCAGCATGCCGAAGATCGCCTTGAAGGTGGTGGACTTGCCGGCGCCATTGGGGCCGATGACCGTGGTGATCGCGGCGCGCGCGACGCTGAAGCTGCATCCGTTCAGGATGGTCATGCGGCCGTAGCCGCCCACCAGATCATCGAGCCGCAGGATCGCGTCAGTGGCCAAGATAGGCCTCGATCACGGTCGGGTCGTTGCGCACCGCATCGGGCGGCCCGTCGGCGATCACGGCCCCTTCGGCGATGCAGATGACCCGCGAGCACAGCGACATCACGAAATCCATGTTGTGCTCGATCACCACGAAGGTCGCGCCGGCCTGGCGGTTCATGTCGCGCAGCCGCTCGCGCAGATTGCCCAGCATGGTCAGGTTCACGCCGCCCGCCGGTTCGTCCAGCAGCACCAGGCGCGGCCCGGCCATGAACGCCATCGCGGCATCGAGCAGCTTCTGCTGGCCGTAGCTCAACCCGCCCGCCCTGGCGGCGGCAAGATGGCCGAGATCGAACAACGCGATCATGCGCTCCGCCGCCGCCGTCAGCCCCGCATCCGGCCGCCCGAACAGCCGGCCGATCCGCGTGCCGACATGTTCCTGCCCGGCGAGCACCAAATTCTCCCGCACCGTCAGTTGCGGGAACACCTGCAGAAGCTGGAAGGTGCGCGACACGCCGAGGCGGTTCAGATCGCACGGCCGCATGCCGGTCACGTCCGTCCCGTCCAGCAGCACCGTGCCGGCGGACGGGCGAAGCTGGCCGAGCAGGCAGTTAAACAGCGTCGATTTGCCGCTGCCGTTGGGGCCGATCACGCCGAGGATCTCGCCGGCATGCACGGCGAAGGAAATGCCGTTCACCGCATGCACGCCATCGAAGCTCTTGTGCAGGCCGCGCGCTTCCAGCACCGGCGTCATGGTGCGGCAACCGGTGCGGCGGCCTTTGCCGTGCCGCGCGCGCGGCCCCGGGCCAGCGCCCGTTCGGCGAGGCCGAGCAGGCCGGTGGGGCAGAACAGCAGCAGCAGGATCACCGCGACGGCGTAGATGATCAGGTATTCGTCCTGCAGGAAGCGCAGCCACTCCGGCAGCAGCACGGCGACCAGCGCGCCGAGGAACGGGCCGAGGAAATAGCCGGCACCGCCGATCACCACCATCATCAGCAGATTGATCGAGAAGCCGAGCGCGAACGGCGACGGCTCGATATACTGCACGAGCGGCGCATAGAACGCCCCGGCGATCCCGCCGAGCGCCGCACCGATCGCGAAGGCCAGCAGCGTGTAGCGCCGCACATCGACGCCGAGGCTCATCGCCCGCACCGGATTCTCGCGCAGCGCGACGAAGGCGCGCCCCCAGGGGGAGCGCAGCATCCACCACATCGCCGCCGCCACCGCGAGCAGCGCGGCAAGACACAGATGCAGATAGGCGAGGTTGTGCGCGAACGGCCACGGCCGGGCGATGTTGCTGACGCCGCCGATGCCGCCGGTCAGCCAGGTTTCGTTGCGCATGACCAGATAGACCAGCGTGGTCAGGCCGAGCGTGACGAAGGCGAGGTAGTGGCCCTGCACCCGCAGCGCCGGATAGCCGACGCACCAGCCGACGCCGAAGGTCAGCAGGACGGCGATCGCAAGCGTCGCCGGGAACGGTATGCCGCGCGCGTCGAGCAGCGCGGTGCAGTAGGCGCCAATGCCGACGAACGCCGCCTGCGCCAGCGACATCTGGCCGGCGAAGCCGAGCGTCAAATTCAGCCCGATCGCCGCGATCGTGTATACCGCCCACAGCGACAGCAGGTAGATGCCGTACGGCTGCAAGGCGAAGCCGAGGGCGCCGGCCAGCACCACCAGCAGCACCGCCGCCACCAGCCCGCCGGCGGATGCGCGCGCCATCATACGGCGCGTTCCGTGGCACGCCCGAGCAGCCCCTGCGGGCGGAACAGGATGAAGCCGATCAGCAGCACCATCGGCACCGCCGCGCGATACTGGTCCGGGCCGTAGGTCGCCGCGAAATTCTCCACCACGCCGAGCAGCAGGCCGCCGGCGATCGCGCCGCGCACCTGGTTGAAGCCGCCGATGATGGCGGCACAGAAGGCGGCCAGCCCGATGCTGCTGCCGTTGTCGAACTTCACCAGCGTGGTCGGGCTGATCAGGATCGCCGCCAGCGTCACCAGTGCCGCGTTCAGCAGGAAGGTCAGCATGATCATCCGGCGCACCGGGATACCGAGGATCTGCGCGACCGACGGATTCTGCGCGGTCGCCTGCATGCAGCGGCCGGTGCGCGTGCGCGACAGGAACAACTGCAACGCGATGACGGCGACGACCGCCGCCGCGATGGTCACCATGTCCTGCCAGTTGATGAACAGCGGCCCGAGATCGAAGCCGCCCGGCACGCCGGGGAAGGCGAACGCCTCGGCGCCGAACACCGCCTTGGACCCTTCCTGCACGGCGACGCCGAGCGCGATCGCGGCGATCGCCAGCGGCAGCATCCCGTGACGCAGCATCGGATCGACCAGCGCCAGCTTGAAGCCGGCGCCCAGCACAATCAGCGCCGCCACCAGCCCGCCCAGCATCGCCAGCGGCAGCGGCAGGCCGGCGGCGTGCAGCGCGATGATCGCGAAGGCCGGCAGGGTGACGAAATCGCCCTGCGCGAAATTGACGGTCGAGGACGTCTGCCAGAGCAGCGTGAACCCGGTGGCCACCAGCGCATAGGTCGCGCCGGTGGCCAGCCCCGAGATCAGCAGATCGAGATTGTCCCAGAACAACGCGTCAGCTTCCGAGCATCGGCAGCACCTTGATGACCTTGGCGTGGCCGTTGTCGATCTGCACCATGAAGCTCTGGCGGTCCACGTCCCCGTTCGGCAGCACGGTGGTCTTCATCAGGATGCCCGGCTCGGTCGCAGGATCGACGGTCATGCCGTGCAGCGTCGCGGCGAGCTGCGCGGCGTCGGGCTTGCCCATCTTCTCGGTGGCCGCCTTCACCAGCCACACCGCCATGTAGCCCTGGATCGCGTTGTGGTCGGGCATGATGTGGTAGCGGTCCTGGAACCGCTTGACGAAGTCCTGGATCGCCGGGATCGGCGCATCCGGCGTCAGCATGGCGTGGCCGACCACGCCGTCGGCATCGGCGCCGGCGAGCTTGACGGTCTGCGCGTCCATCAGCGTGGTGTCGCCGACCAGCGGCACCTTCACGCCCTGCCGCCGCACTTCCTTGAGGAAGCGGGCATTCTCCTCCTCGTGCAGATAGACGAAGATGGCGTCGGGCGCGGCGCGGCGCGCCTTCTGCACGTCGGCGGCGAAGCTGACCTGCCCGCCGTCGCTCGACACGTCGGCGACCACCGTCGCACCGTCCTTCTGCAGCGCCGCGACGATCGCGTCATGCACGCTCTTGCCGGCATCGTCATTGACCCACAGCACCGCGACCTTCTTCGCGTGCAGATCGTCCACCAGGTAGCGCGCCACCCGCGGCTCGGAGCTTTCGGCGCTGAGTGCCGTGCGGAAGATGAAGTCGCTGCCCATATGCGTCAGGTCGGTCGCGGCGCCGCCGGTGAACTCGGCGATGCCGGCCGCCTTGGTCAGCGGCTCGTCCACCTTGGCCGAGCCGGAATAGATCGGGCCGAGCACGGCATAGGGATGCTCGTCCAGCGCCTTCTGGATCACCGCGCGCGAGATGCTCGGGTTGGTCTGCGTGTCGTAGTCGGTGATCTCGATCTTGTGGCCGAGCACGCCGCCCTTGGCGTCGATGTCGTCGGCCGCCATGTGCGCCGCATCGCGCCACAGCGTGCCGACCGAGGCGCCGCTGCCCGAGAGTTCCACGACATCGGCGAGGCGGATCGGCGCGTCATCCGCCCATGCCAGGACGGCGGGCGCGGCGGCCAGCAGGGCGGCGAGCGGCCAGACGGCGGCGCGGCAACGGATGGCGTGCGGCATCTTGGTTGTTCCTCCTACGTCGCGATCTGGGTCGGCGCTGGAAGGCTTGTGGCAGAATGGAACGCAATCCGCAATATCGGAACGCAGCCGGCTCACTCCGCGGCGCCGGCGCGGCGCCGGACGGGTTCGGCCGGCGGGAAGCTGCCGCGGCCGATCGGCGGGCGTTCGGGCGCCCAGCCGCGCCACCCCTCCTGCGCCATCAGCAGCGCCAGATCGCGGGCGCTGGCGGCAAGCTGTTCGGCGAGCATGTGCATCCGCGCCTCCGTCAGCCGCACGCTGGGGCCGGAGATGCTGAGCACGCCCAGCACCCGGCCGTCGCCCGCGGCGCGCACCGGGGTCGCCATCGCGGCGGTGCCGACGGCGCTGCTTTCGATCGCGACGGCGTAGCCGCGCACGCGCACCGCGTGCAGCGCGGCGAGCAGCGCGCGCACCGTGGTCGGCGCGTTCGGCCCCTGGCTTGCCAGCGTGCCGAGACCCTGCCGCATCACCATCGCGACGGCGGCTTCGTCATCCAGGGTGGCGAGCCAGGCGTGGCCGGTGGCGGTGCAGTACAACACCGCCTCCATCCCCTGGTCGGGGTCCAGCCGCAGGCCGAAGCGGGCGCCCTGAGCCTTCAGCAGCCACACCAGTCGCTCGCCGTCCAGCACCGCGTAGCGCACCAGTTCGCCGGTGACGCTGGCCAGCGCGTCCAGCGCCGGCTGCACGAGATCGCCGAGCCCGCTGCCGCCGAGCCAGGCGTAGCCGACGGTGAGCAGCTTGCTGGTCAGCATGTAGTCACCCGACGCCGCCTGTCGCACGTAGCCGTACTGCGCCAGCTCGGCGAGCAGCCGATGCGCGGCGCTCTTCGGGATCAGCAGCATCCCGCTGATCGTCTGCAGGCGCAAGCCCGCCGGGTGTTCCGCCAGCAGTTCCAGCAGCCGCAGGGCACGGTCCAGCAGCGATCCGGTCACGCAACGCTCCCCGCTGTTCCAGACTTGTCTGCTGCATTCCAGTTTGACATGGTGCGCCATAAACTTCAACCACATCGGGAGTGCGAAACGTGTTCCAGCCCTCGCCGCCGCTGCGTGCCGCCATGCTGCTGGCCGGGCTGCTGGGCGCCATCCCGCCCGCCACCGCCGCCGACCCGCCCGCGCCGGTGGTGATCGCCGACGTGGTGGAACTGTCGGGCGGCGGCGCCAGCAACGGGCAGAACTGGCGGCAGGGGCTGGAACTCGCCACCGCCGAGATCAACGCCGCCGGCGGGCTGCTCGGCCATCCCGTGCAGCTCTCGCACTACGACACCCAGACCAATCCGACCGTCTCGCGCGCGATGATCCAGAAGGCGATCGACGAACATCCGCTCGCCATCATGGGGCCGATCTATTCCGGCTCGGTGAAGGTGGACCTGCCGCTCACCCGGCAGGCGGAGATTCCGCAGTTCGTCGGCGCGCAGGCCGCCGACATCACGGCGTCGGACGACCCGTACGTGTTCCGCGCCATCATCTCCCAGGCGCGTGGAATGGAGCGCATCGCCGACTACATGCGCGACACGCTGCATGCCCGGCGGGTCGCAGTGGTCTGGGTGAACAACGCCTTCGGCAGGGGCGGCCGCGACGCGCTGGCTGCGGCGTTGCAGTCCCGCGGGATCACGCTCGCCGTCGATCGCTCGATCGAATACGGCACGCTCGGCTTCGCCGCCGACATCGCGGCGCTGCGCCACGCCCACGCCGACGTGGTGTTTCCCTACATGACCGCCGAGGACACGGCGCGCTTCGTCAAGGCCTATCGCGCCGCCGCCCTCTCCGCCCCGCTGGTCGGGGAAACCACGCTGCTGCAACAGGACGTGCTGGATCTGGTGGGCAGCGCGCTGGACGGGGCGCGGGCGCATCTGGCACTGACCGCCGCGGCGCCGGGGGTCGCGATGGCGGGGTTTCGCGACCGCTTCGCGGCCCGCTTCCACCATCTGCCGGACCACGAGGCGATCGCCAGCTACTCCGCCTTGTTCGCGGTGAAGGCGGTGGCGGAGCGGGTCGGCCGGCTGGATGCCAAGGCGCTGGCGGCGGCGCTGCACGGTGCCAGCATCACCGTGGCAGAACAGCCCGGCATCCTGTTCGATTCACGCTGGGACGCGCACGGCGACCTGCAGCGGGAAAGCTTCCTGGGGGAAGCGGTGAACGGCGCGGTGACGGTGGTGCAGACCTTCCGCTGATCGGGTCCCAGCCGCCGCCTCAGCCGAGGCAGGCAGCGGCGAACTGGGCGAAGGCGCGGGCGCGGTGGCTGCCGCGCTGCTTGGCCGCGGCGTCCATCTCCCCATAGGTTTCGGCGGCGCCGCGCGGGACGAACATCGGGTCGTAGCCGAAGCCGTTGGCGCCGCGCGGCGGCCAGACGAAATGGCCTTCGGCGCGGGCAACGAAACTGTCGGTCGCGCCGTCCGGCCAGGCGAGGCAGAGGGCGGAGACGAACCAGGCCCGCCGGTCGGCCGCCCCCTCCGCCAGCCGCGCGACGCGCGCCATCGCCGCGGCGAAATCCTTGTCCGGCCCCGCCCAGCGGGCCGAGACCACGCCGGGCGCTCCGCCGAGGGCGGCGACGCAGAAGCCGGAATCGTCGGCGAGCGACGGCAGCCCCGCCCCGCGCGCCGCCGCCAGCGCCTTCAGCCGGGCGTTGCCGAGGAAGTCGGGCGCATCCTCCTCCGGTTCCGGCAGGCCGAGCGATCCGGCGGTCACCGCCGCCACGCCGAACGGGGCGACCAGGGCGGCGATCTCGCGCAGCTTGCCTTGATTGTGCGTCGCGATCACCAGTCGCGCCCCGGGGCCGAGCCGGCGCGCCATCAGCCGAGCGCCGCGCGCTGGGCGGCGAACAGGTGCGCGGTCCCGGCCTCTGCCAGCGCCATCAGCCCGGCGAACTGGGCGGCGGTGAACGGCGCCTGCTCGGCGGTCGCCTGCACCTCCACCAGTCCGCCGGCATCGGTGAGCACGAAATTGGCATCCGCGCCGGCCGTCGAATCCTCGGCATAGTCCAGATCGAGCACCGCCGCCCCGCCGACCAGCCCGCAGGACACCGCCGCCACCTGCCCGGTCAGCGGCGAGCGCTTCAGCACGTTCATCCGTTCGAGCTGCCGCAGCGCCAGCGCCAGCGCCACCCAGGCGCCGGTGATCGCGGCACAGCGCGTGCCGCCATCGGCGTTCAGCACGTCGCAATCGAGCGTGATCGTCATTTCCCCCAGCGCCGCGCGGTCCACCACGGCGCGCAGGCTGCGCCCGATCAGCCGCTGGATCTCCTGCGTGCGGCCGGACTGCTTGCCGCGCGCCGCCTCCCGCTCGCCGCGGGTGTGGGTGGCGCGCGGCAGCATGCCGTATTCCGCGGTCACCCAGCCCTGGCCGGAATTGCGCAGGAAGCCGGGCACCCGGCCCTCCACGCTCGCGGCACACAGCACCTCCGTCCCGCCCATGCGGATCAGGCAGGAGCCTTCGGCATGGCGGGCGAAGCCGGGGACGAGGGAGACATCGCGCAGCGCATCGGCGGCGCGTCCGGATGGGCGCATGGCGGTCGGTTCCTGGCAGGACGCGCCGGCTATGGCGTTCCGCCGCATCTTCCGCAAGACTCCGGGGATGGACCGTCCCGTTCCGCCCCGCGCGCCGGGCACCACCCCTGGCCTCGACGCCCGCTCCGCCGCCGTGCTGCGCGAGATCGTCGAGCAGTACGTGGAAACCGGGGAGCCGGTGGGCAGCCGCACGCTGTCGCGCCGGCTGCCGCTGAACGTCTCCCCGGCCACCATCCGCAATGTGATGGCCGACCTGACCGACGCCGGGCTGCTGTTCGCCCCCCACACCTCCGCCGGCCGGCTGCCGACCGAGCAGGGGCTGCGCCTGTTCGTCGATGGCCTGCTGCAATTCGGCGAACTGTCCGAGGAGGACCGGGAGGCGATCGGCGCCAGCCTCGCCACCGCCGGCCGCAGCCTGGAGGATACGCTGGCCGAGGCCTCCGCCATGCTGTCCGGCCTGTCCGCCGCCGCCGGGCTGGTGCTGGCGCCGAAGGGCGAGGGGGCGCTGCGGCATATCGAGTTCGTCCCGCTCGGCTCCGGCCGCGCGCTGGTGGTGCTGGTGAACGCCGACGGGCAGGTGGAGAACCGGGTGATCGAGATCCCCCCCGGCGTGCCGCCCAGCGCCCTGCAGCAGGCCGGCAACTACCTGAACGCGCGGCTGGCCGGCGGGCGCGGCATCGCCGAACTGCGCCGCACGGTGACCGAGGAGATGGCGGCCGACCGCACGCAAATGGACGCGATCTCCGCCCAGGTGGTGGCGGCCGGCCTTGCCACCTGGACCGGCGAGGGCCGCGGCGGCAGCCTGATCGTGCGCGGCCAGGCGAAGCTGCTGGCCGACGTGACGCAGATCGAGAACCTGGCGGCGATCCAGCGCCTGTTCGAGCGGCTGGAGGCGCAGGAGACGATGCTGCGCCTGCTGGAACTGGCCGAGCGCAGCGACGGCGTGCGCATTTTCATCGGCGCGGAGAGCGGGCTGTTCGGCACCTCCGGCGTGTCGATGGTGGTGGCGCCGGCACGCAACGCCGGCGGCCGCATCGTCGGCGCGATCGGCGTGATCGGGCCGACCCGCATCAATTACGGCCGCATCATCCCGGTGGTGGACTATACCGCGCGCGTGATCGGCCGGCTGCTGGGCTAGCAGTCGGCGGGACAGGGCGCGGGACAGGCTCATCCGCCGCCGGGCGGCGGCCGGG
>JAKAZX010000129.1 GCA_021826485.1 Pseudomonadota bacterium
CGGGCATTCCGCCTTTGCGGCGGGCGGGCGCTGGGACGGCGCGGACGACCTTGCGGTCAATCCGCTGCCGTGCGACGGCGGCGCCGGCACCGTCGCAACCAAGCCGTATGACGGCGGCAAGGCCGTCAATGCGCCCGATCTGGCCGGCAAGCCGATCACGCTGGTCGATGTGCCGAAGCTGATCGGCATCGGCTATTTCAACGCCACCTCCCAGGGCATGCAGGAGGCGGCGAAGGAACTCGGCAACGTCAAGGTGACGACCGACGGCCCGACCGAGGCGAAGATCGATGAGCAGATCAAGTTCATCGACAACTACATCACCCGCGGCGTGAACGGCGTGCTGTTCGCCGCCAACGATCCGGTGGCGATCGCGCCGGTGCTGAAGAAGGCGTTGAGCAAGGGCATCCACGTGGTCGGCTACGACGCCAACTCCACGCCCGACGCGCGCGAGTGGTTCGTCAACCAGGCCGAGTTCAACGGCATCGCCAAGGCGATGATCGACAACATGGCGAAGGAGATCGGCGAGGACAAATCCTTCGCCATCGTCACCAGCACCTTCACCACGCCGAACCAGGCGCGCTGGATCGCCGAGATGTGGGCATACGCGAAGGCGTGCCATCCGAAGATGAAGTGGCTGGAGACGGTGGAGGCGCAGGAGGACAACATCCTGTCGTTCAATCAGGCGTCCACGCTGATCAACAAGTATGGCGACCAGCTCAGCGGCTTGTTCGGCATGACCTCGGTCGCCACCCCGGCCTCGGCCGAGGCGGTGACGCGGGCCAAGCTGTGCGGCAAGGTCGCGGTGGTCGGGCTGGCCACGCCGAACGCGATGAAGCCCTACGTCAAGTCCGACTGCGTCAAGTCCGTCGTGCTGTGGAACCCGGTCAATCTCGGCTACGCCGCGGTCTACGTGATGCGCTCGATCGTGGACGGCAAGCTGAAGCCCGGCGCGACCGAGGTGGACGCCGGCAAGCTCGGCAAGCTGAAGGTGGTCAACGGCAGCGAAATCCTGCTTGGCGCGCCGTTCGTCTATACCAAGGCCAACATCAACGACTTCAACTTCTGAGCCGGACGCTCCCCCGCCGCCATGCGCGGCGGCGGGGGATGCGCGGTGCTACCCGCCGAACACGCGGCGCCCCGCCTTCCAGGTGCCGATCACGCGGCCTTCCAGCGCCCGCCCGTCGAACGGCGTGTTCTGCGCCTTGCCGGGCAGGCGGCCCGCCGTCACCTGCCACGCCCGGTCCGGATCGAACAGACAGAGATCGGCCGCCGCACCCTTCGCCAGCGTGCCGGCCGCGGCGCCCAGCAGACGCGACGGCGCCGCCGTCAGCAGTTCGATCGCGCGCGCGAGCGGCAGCGCGCCGCCATGCACCTGCGCCAGCGTGACCGCGAGCAGCGTCGCCAGCCCGGTGCCGCCGGCGCTCGCCTGCGCGAACGGCAGGCGCTTGTCGTCAGGATCGCGCGGCGCATGATCGCTCGCCACCGCGTCGATCGTGCCGTCCGCCAGCGCCGCGACCACGGCGAGCCGGTCCGCCTCCGCGCGCAGCGGCGGCGACAGCTTGGCGTAGGTGCGCCAGTCGCCGATCGCGGTCTCGTTCAGGTCGAAATAGGGCGGCGCGGTGTCGCAGGTGACGGCGAGGCCCTCGGCCTTGGCGGCGCGGATCAGGTCGAGCGCCGCGGCGGTCGAGACATGGGCGAAATGCACCGCGCCGCCGGTCAGCCGGGCCAGCGCGATGTCGCGCGCGACCAGGATCGCCTCCGCCGCCGCGGGAATGCCCGGCAGGCCGAGCCGGGTGGCCAGTTCACCCTCGGTCGCCGCACCGCCGGCGGCCAGCCCCGGCTCCTCCGGGTGCTGCACGATGCGCGCGCCGAAGCCGGCGGCGTAGCTGAGCGCGGTGCGCATCAGCCGCGCCGGGCCGATGGCGCGCGCCCCGTCGGTGAAGGCCACCGCCCCGGCTTCGTGCAGCAGGCCGAGTTCGGCCAGTTCCTCCCCCCGGCAGCCGCGCGTCACGGCGCCGTAGGGCAGCACGGTCAGGCTGCCGGTTTCCTCGCCGCGCGCGCGCAGCAGGCGCACCAGCGCCGGGTCGTCGATCGCCGGGCGGCTGTCCGGCAGGGCGGCCAGCGTGGTGATGCCGCCGGCCGCCGCGGCGGCAGCGGCGGAGGCGACGGTTTCGCGATGCTCCCCGCCCGGCTCGCCGAGTTCGGCGCGCATGTCGACGAGGCCGGGGCACAGCACCGCGCCGCCGCAATCGATCGCGACGGCGCCGTCGGGCCGGCCAAGGTTGCTGCCCAGATCGGCGATGCGGCCGTCGCGCACCAGCAGCGCGCCCGGCGCGTCCAGGCCGCTCGCGGGGTCGAGCAGCCGCGCATCGGCGAACAGCAGGTCGGTCATGCGTTGCCGACGCCGCGCGACAGCACGTCCAGCACCGCCATGCGCACAGCGACCCCCATCTCCACCTGTTCGCGGATCACGCTCTGCTGCGGATGGTCGGCGATGGCGCTGTCGATCTCCACGCCGCGGTTCATCGGGCCGGGATGCATCACCAGCGCGCCCGGCCGCGCCGCCGCCAGCTTCGCCGCGTCCAGGCCGTAGAAGCGGAAATACTCGCGCGCGCTCGGCACCAGCCCGCGCGCCATCCGTTCCTGCTGCAACCGCAGCATCATCACCACGTCGGCGTCCGCCAGGCCCGCCGCCATGTCGTGGAACACCGCCGCGCCGAGCCGCTCCACCGCGCCCGGCATCAGCGTTTTCGGCCCGACGACGCGCACGCGCGCGCCCATCGCCATCAGCAGATGGATGTTGGAGCGCGCAACGCGGCTGTGCAGCACGTCGCCGCAGATCGCGACGGTCAGGTTCTCCAGCGTGCCGCGATGGCGGCGGATGGTCAGCGCATCCAGCAGCGCCTGCGTCGGGTGCTCGTGCGTGCCGTCCCCGGCATTGATGACGCCGGCATCGACCTTCTGCGCCAGCAGCGCCGGCGCGCCGGAGGCGCCGTGGCGCACCACCAGCAGGTCGCAGTTCATCGCATTCAGCGTCGCCGCGGTGTCCAGCAGCGTCTCCCCCTTGTTCACGGAGGAGGTGGCGACCGTCATGTTGATGACATCGGCGCCCAGCCGCTTGCCGGCCAGTTCAAAGCTGGTGCGGGTGCGCGTGGAATCCTCAAAGAACAGGTTGATCAGCGTGCGCCCGCGCAGCCGGTCGCGCGGCGTCTGGCCGCTGCGGTTGAGCAGCACGTAGCTTTCCGCGAGGTCGAGCAGGGCGGCGATGTGCGGCGGGTGCATACCCTCGATCGCCAGCAGGTGTCGCATGGTCGGCAGCACGCGCGGCGCATCCCCGATGGAGTCGGGACGGTAGGTTAGCCGGCGGGGGCAGGGCAGCGCCAGTGCCGGGCGCGCTGCGCCGCCGTGCTCTCAGGTCGCTGCCGGCTGCCTGCCGGGCCGCACCGTGCGATTGGCCAGCAGGTCTGCCACATGCAGCAGTTCAACGCCGATCACCCGTCCGGTCGTATCGTAATCGAGCACGACGCCGGGCGCGACCTCCTCGCTCTCGGCATAGGCGGCGCCCACGGGCGCGAACCGCACCGCGATCGCGTCGGCCTCGGCATCGTATGTCGCGGTCGCCGTCATGGCGTGGCTCCTCGATCGAAGAAGGCGGTTATGACCAGGATATCGTCGCCATCGGGCCGGTGTGCAACCCGTAACACCCGGCCGCCGAATTCGGGGATGGCACGGAACGACAGCGTCACCTCCGGATGCCGGGGGTCGGACCGCCGGTACGTCGCCCAGCGGACCGCAGCTTCGATCCAAACCGCTTTGACCTCACCGGCCGCAACCCGCACCTGCGCGTGCCGTGTCAGGCGGATCATGCTGTTCCTGCCACGACCAGCAGCCAGAGCAGCGCCATCGCCCCGGCCTGCATGGCCCAGGCGCGACGGTACAGCGCCAGCGCGCGTATCAGGTCGGCTGGCGTCGCGGCGTCCCGCCCGCTGCCCATCCAGGCATCCTCCACGCGCGTCGTGCCATAAACCCGCGGGCCGGCCAGCCGCAGGCCGAGCGCGCCGGCCATCGCCGCCTCCGGCCAGCCGGCATTGGGGGAGCGGTGGTGGCCTGCGTCCTGCCGCACCGCCCGCCACGCGCCGGCGGCATCGGCGCCGCGCGTCACCAGCGCGGCCAGGATCAGCCACAGCGCGGCGAGGCGCGCGGCGGGCAGGTTCACCAGGTCATCCAGCCGCGCCGCCGCCCAGCCGAACGCGGCATGGCGCGGGGTGCGATGGCCGATCATGCTGTCGGCGGTGTTGATCGCCTTGTAGGCGGCGATCCCGGGCAGGCCGAGCAGCGCGCACCAGACGGCCGGCGCCACCACGCCGTCGGAGAAATTCTCGGCGAGACTCTCGATCGCCGCGCGCACCACGCCGGCGGCGTCGAGTGTTGCCGGGTTGCGCCCGACGATCCGCGACACCGCGGCCCGCCCGCCGACAAGTCCGCCCGCCGCCAGCCCGTCGGCCACCGCGGCGACATGGGCATGCAGGCTGCGCGCGGCGGGCAGCGTCGCGGCGAGCAGGACGAGCACCAGGACGCCGCCCGGCGTCCGGCGCAGCGCCGCCTGCAACAGCGCGGCCGGCAGCAGCGCGGCGGCGAGCAGCACCAGCACCGCCAGCGCCCCGGCGGCGCGGCGCAGGCCGGCGGGCCAGGCGGGGCGGTTCAGCGTGCGGTCCAGCGCGCCGATCAGGGCGCCGATCCAGACCACCGGATGCCGCCACAGCCGGAACAGCGGCGCCGGATAGCCGATCGCCGCCTCGATCAGCAGCGCCGCCAGCGTGATGCCGAGCGAAAGGGCGCCGGGTCCGCCGCTCATCTCCCGCGGTCGGCGGCGACGGCGAGGCGCATCACCGCCAGCAGCCGGGCGAGCGTGCCGGCATCGGCCTGGCCGGTCACCGCCTCCGGACGCCAGTGCCGCTGGAAGGCGCGAAGCACGGCGGCGAGCGGCGGGTCCAGCGCGCCCTCCGGCGCCACGCGGTAGCCGATCGCGGCCAGGGCGGCGCGCACGTCGCGCAGCGCCGCCGTATCGCGCACCGAGGCGGCGGTGCCGAGGTCCGCCACGTCCGCCGGCCACAGGCCGACGCCGTTGGCGGCCAGCGCCGCCCAGTCGAACCGTTCGCCCGGGTCCTCCTTGCGGTCGGGGGCGATGTCGCTGTGCGCCAGCACGTTGCGGGCGGGGATCGGGTGGCGGCCCAGCACCGCCAGCGCCAGATCGCACACCGCCGCCAGTTGCAGCACCGGGAAGTCGCGATAGCCGTGGGCGTGGCCGGGATTGACGATCTCGATGCCGATGGACCGGTCGTTCAGCGCGACATGGCCGCGCCAGAACGAGACCCCGGCATGCCACGCCCGCCGCTCCTCCGGCACCAGCCGCCAGATCGCGCCATCCTCCTCCACCACGTAATGGGCGGACACGCGGGCGGCCGGATCGCGCAGCCGGGCGATCGCCTCCGCCGCCGTCGGCATGCCGGTGTAGTGCAGCACCAGCAGGTCGATCGGGGTGGTGGCGGGGCGGTCGTCCTGGTTCGGGCTGGGCAGGTCGCGGATCGACAGGCTCACAGGCCCCGCTCGCGCTTGATCCGGTCCCACGCCGCGTTGATGCGCGCCACCTTCTCCCCGGCGCGGGCGATGAACTCGGCCGACACGCCGCGGCTGGCCAGGCTGTCCGGATGGTTTTCCCGCATCAGCCGCTTCCAGGCGGCGCGCAGTTCCTCCCCGCTCGCCTGGCGGGTGACGCCGAGCACCAGATAGGGGTCTTCGCCCGGGGGTGCCGCACTGCTGCGGGCGGTGCCGCTGCTGGCGCGCTGCCATGCCGCCTCGCCCAGCCCGAAGCGATGGCAGACCGCGAGCAGATATTGCTGTTCCGCGACGGTCAGCGGCTTGTCGGCGCGGGCGATCGCGAACAGCGCGGCCAGCACATCCTCCAGCACGCCCGGCGCGTCGGCGAACAGGCTGCCGAGTTCGGCGGCGTAGTCCTCGAACCCGTCGGCGCTGTCGCGGGCCTGATCGAACAGCCGGCCGACGTCGCGGGCCGATTCGGCGGGAATGCGGAAGCTGCGCTTGAAGGCGTCGATCTCGGCGCGGTTCACCGGCCCGTCGCACTTGGCGAGCTTGGCAGCCAGCACCACGACGGCGACCGCGAACACCTGCTCCCGCCCGCCGAACATGGAGGCGAGGCGCGCCGGGCTGACGCCGAATCCGCTCATGCCGGGCAGGCGGAAACTGCCCATCTGGCCGAGGCCGCCGCTTTCCGCCGCATGGCCCAGCGCCGCGCCGACCACCGCCCCGAACGGCCCGCCGAACGCAAAGCCCGCCATGCCGCCGAGGATCTTGCCCCACACCAGAACGCGTTCCCACTCCGTCTGCGGCCTGCCTTTATCATGCGGGCGACACCCTTGCCAAAGACGGCCCGGCCTGGACCGCCAGCCTGGGCCGATCCGATTCCCGGTTGCCGCGCCGGCGCCTCGCCCGCATGCTTCGCGGCGTGATTTCCCGGACATGGCAACACGATGACGGCCCCGCGGTTCTGTAACGGCAGCGAGTGAAGGATGCGTTTGCTCCGCATCGTTGCCGTCGCGGTCGTGCTGCTCGTCGCACTCGTTGCTGCGGCGGCGTGGCTGGTGCCGCCGCGACTCGATCTGGATTCCTACCGTGCTGCGATCGCGCGGCTGGCGAGCGAGCGGCTCGGCCGCGACGTGCGCATCGACGGGCCGATCGCGTTCCGGCTGCTGCCGGAGCCGACGCTGTCCGCCGCGGGGGTCAGCCTGGGCGCGCCGACCGCCCCGGTCGGCATCACCGCCGCCGAGCTGCGGCTGCGGCTGGCGCTCGGGCCGCTGTTCGCCGGGCGGGTGGATGCGCGGGAGCTGGTGCTGCGCGGGGCGGAATTGCGGCTGCCCTGGCCGCTCGATACCGCCTTCGTGGTGCTGCGCCGCCCGCGCTGGCTGACCGCCTTCACCGCGCGGGTGGAGGACGGGCGGCTCAGGCTCGGCAATGTGATGGTGACCGGGATCGATGGCACGCTCGCCACCGACGCCTATACCGGCACCTATGCCGCGACCGGCACCGCGCGCGTGTTCGGCGCGCCGTGGCGGTTCACCGCGCGGCTCAGCCAGCCGGGCAATGACGGCTCGGCGGGGCTGGACGTGACGCTGGACGGGCAGGGGCGGGTGCAGGGGATCGGCGGCACGCTGACCGGCCAATTTGCGCCGGACGGCTCGTTCGGCGGCCGCATCGCCGCGCGCGGGCCGGACCTCGCCCAGGTGTTCCCGGCGCCGGCCGTGCCGTTCCGGGCGGAAGGGCGGGTCACCGTGGCGGGCGGGCTGGCGGCGGCGGACGACCTGACCTTGCAGATCGGCGGGTCGCCGGCGCGCGGGGCGGTGGCGCTGCGCCTGTCGCCGGTGGCGCGGCTGGACATCGCGCTGGCGGCCAGCCGGCTCGATCTGGATGCCTGGCTGCCGGTGCTGGCGCGCCCCTCGGTCGCCGGGCTGCCGACCGGGATCGATCTGTCGGCGGAAGCGGCGAGCTTTGCCGGCGGGACGCTGCGCGGCCTGCGCGGGGCGGTCGATCTGGCGCCCGGCGGTGCCGCCGAAGTGCGGGAGGCGCGGGCGGTGCTGCCCGGCGACGCCATGCTGCGGCTGACCGGCCGCGTCCTGCCGGCGTCCGGCGGCACGCCCGGCCCGCGCTACGAGGGCGATGTGGCGCTGACCGCGCCGGCGCTGCGCACCACCCTCGCCTGGGTGGCCAAGGCGGGCGTGACGCCGCTCGCGGCGCTGCCGGACGGCGTGCTGCACAACGCGATGCTGACCGCGCATGTCGCCGCCGACCCGACGCAGATGGCGGTGAGCAATCTGGTGGCCGAGGTGGACGGCAGCCGCGTCACCGGCAGCCTGACCCTGCGCGGCGGCAAGCGCTTCGTGATCGGCGCGGGGCTGGCGGTGGACCGCATCGAGCTGGACCGCTGGCTGCCCGCGGAGACCCCGACGCTCACCGACCTGCCGGGGCGGTTCGGCGGCTACGACCTCAATCTGCGGCTGGACGCGAAACAGGCGGTGCTGCACGGCCTGACCTTCGCCCCGCTGGCGCTGGACGCGGGGGCGGAGGGCGGGCGGGTCACGCTGCGCAAGCTGGACCTCACGATGGATGGCGTGCAGGCGAGCGCCTCGGCCACCATCACCCCGGATGCCCGGGTGACCGAGGGGCGGGTGGACATCCAGGCGCCGCACGCGGCGCCGCTGGCCGCCCTGCTGCCCGACCGGCTGGCCTTCCTGGCGCATCGCGCGCCCGGATTGTGGCGGGCGGCGGCGGCGGTGCAGGTGCTGGGGGCCGGCACGCCGGACAACCTGGCGCTCCGGATCACCGCCGATCTGGAGGATCTGCGGCTGGAGGCGCAGCCGACCCTGGACCTGACACGCCACACCTGGAATGCCGGCATGACGCTGCGCCATCCCGGCGCGCCGCGGCTGTTGCAGGCGCTGGGGCTGGATGCGGCGCCGGGCTGGCTGGGGGACGGCTCCCTCGGTCTGGTCGCGCACCTGTCGGGCGCCGCGGACCGGGTGGCGGCGGACAGTTTCGACCTCACGGCGGGCGCCCTCCACGCCACCGGCGCCCTGCTGCTGGACCGCAGCGGCAGCGTGCCGGCGCTGACCGGCCATATCGACACCGAGACCCTGCCGCTGCCGCTGCCGGCCGCGCGGGCGCCCGAGCCGCTGCCGCTGGCGGGGCTGGCGGGCTGGCGCGGCTCCGTCCGGGTGCAGGCGGGGCGGGTGCTGGGCAACCTGCGGCCGCTGCTGGGCCAGACCGCGGCGACGCTGACGCTCTCGGGCGGCGTGCTGCGGCTGGACGACCTGAGTGCGGCGCTGGCGGGCGGGCGGCTGTCCGCCGCGGCGAGCCTGGATACCGCCGCCGAGCCGCCGGCCGCCGCCCTGCACGTCGCCGTGACCGGCGCCGTGGTGACGGAGCCGGCCTTCGACCTGCCGCTCGACCTGACCGGCGGGACGCTCGACCTGCAGGCCGACCTGACGGCCGCGGGCTATGCCCCGGTGGCGTTGCTGGCGACCCTGGCGGGCGATGTGACGCTGGACGCGCGGGCGGGCACGCTGGCCGGGGTCGCGCTCGGCCGGCTCGGCGAGCTGTCGGATTCGTCCGTCGCCGCGGCGCTGGCCGGCGGCACCACGCCGTTCGACATGCTGCACCTGACGGCGCGGGCCGCGCGGGGCGTGGTGACGATCGGCAGCGCGACGATCGCCGCCCCCGCCGCCACGGCGCGGCTTTCCGGCAGCATCGACCTGCCGGACCAGACGGTCGATCTCGATTTGCTGCTGCGCCCGCCGCCGGCCGGCGCGCCGGAACTCGGCGAGCGCCTCACCGGCCCGTTCGCGACCCCGCTGCGGACGCCGGAACTGGCCGACCTGACGCGCTGGCGCGCCACCCAGCCCGCGCCGAGCGCGACACCTTAGGCGAGGGGACGATTCTCCTCCAGCACCGCATGGGCGAGATGGAACAGATGTTCCGCGGTGACGGCGCAGCCGGCGCGGTTGGCCGCCTGCGCCAGCCGCAGCAGGCGATCGGACAGCAGCAGCGGGCCGGGCAGCGGCGGCAGAGAATCGGGGTCGCGGAGGGCGGGCATGGGGGTTTCCTCAACGGCGGGCGCAACACTCGCCTGCTGCGC
>JAKAZX010000130.1 GCA_021826485.1 Pseudomonadota bacterium
GAGAGATTGCGCACCTCCAGCAGCGCAGTCATCGCTTCAACCTCGGGTCCAGGGCATCGCGCATCCCGTCACCGGCCAGGTTGAAGGCCAGCACCGTCACCAGGATGGCAAGGCCCGGGAACGTCAGCACCCACCAGGCGCGCTGATAGAATTCGAGTGCGCCGGCCAGCATCGTGCCCCATTCCGGCGTCGGCGGCTGGGCACCAAGGCCGAGGAAGCCGAGCGCGGCCGCATCCAGGATCGCCGAGGAGAAGCCGAGCGTCGCCTGCACGATCAGCGGCGCGGTGCAGTTCGGCAGCACGGTCAGGAACATCAGCCGCGCCGTGCCGGCGCCAGCCGAGCGCGTGGCGGTGACGTAGTCGCGCGCCAGTTCGCCGAGCGCCGAGGCACGCACCAGCCGGGTGTAGTTGGGCAGCGTGACGATGGCGACCGCGATCATCGCGTTGAACAGCGACGGGCCGAGGATGGCGACGATGACGATGGCGAGCAGCAGCGACGGGAACACCAGCACGATGTCCATGAACCGCATGATCGCGACATCGGTGGTGCCGCCGGCGAACGCAGCCGTCAGGCCCAGCACGGTGCCGAGCGTCAGCGACAGCGCCACCACCGACAGCCCGATCAGCAGCGACAGCCGCGCCCCGTAGATCAGGCGGGACAGGATGTCGCGGCCCACGTCGTCGGTGCCGAGCAGGAACCGCGCGTCCCCGCCCGGCAGCCATGCCGGCGGCGTCAGGAAGTTCTGGCGGAACTGCGCGATCGGCGAATGCGGCGCGATGACATCGGCGAACACCGCCGCCAGCACCAGCACCAGCATCAGCACAAGCCCGGCGACGGCGCCGCGATTTTCCGCGAAGGCACGCCAGAACAGCCGCAGGCTGCCCGGCTCCGCGCGCGGCGGGGCGGCGGCGAGAACGGCTGCCTCGACCTCGGCACCCGACATCAGCGGCGGATCCGCGGATTGAGGGCGCCATAGGTCAGATCGACGCCGAGATTGACCAGCATGACCAGCGTGGCCACCAGCAGCGTGCCGCCCTGCAACACCGGATAGTCGCGCCGCTGGATGCTTTCCACCAGCCAATGGCCGACGCCGGGCCAGGAAAAGATCGTCTCCGTCAGGATCGCGCCGCCCAGCAGCGTGCCCACCTGCAGGCCGATCACCGTCACCACCGGGATCAGCGCATTGCGCAGCGCATGCACGATCACCACCCGCAACCCGGCCAGGCCCTTGGCGCGGGCAGTGCGGATGTAATCCTCCCCCAGCACTTCGAGCATGGAGGAACGGGTCATGCGCGCGATGGTGGCGAGCGGGATGGTCCCGAGCACGATGGTGGGCAGGATCAGATGCGACAGCGCCGAGCGCACCGCCCCCGCATCGTCGGAAAACCACGCATCGATCAGCATGAACCCGCTCCAGGGCACGACATAGAAGACATCGCTGATGCGCCCCGACACCGGCGTCCAGCCGAGCGCGACCGAGAAGATCAGTATCATCATCAGCCCCCACCAGAAGATCGGCATGGAGGCGCCGGTGACCGACAGTCCCATCAGCCCGTAATCGAACACCGAGCCGCGGCGCACCGCCGCGATCACGCCGAGCGGCAGGCCGACCGCGATCGCGAACAGAATGGCGCACAGCGACAGCTCCACCGTCGCCGGGAACAACGTGATGAACTCATGCCAGACCGGCTGCCGGGTGATGATGGAGGTGCCGAGATCGCCATGCACCACATGCCCCTCGTAGCTGAGGAACTGCTGCCAGAGCGGCCGGTCCAGCCCCATCGCGTGGCGCAGCTCGGCCAGCCGCTCGGGCGTGATCCCGCGTTCCCCGGTGCGCACCTCGATCGGGTCGCCGGGCACCAGATGGATCAGCAGGAAGCTCAGCAGCGTGACGCCGACGAAGGTCGGCACGATCAGCGTCACGCGGCGAAGCAGGAAGCGCAGCACGGCGGGCGGGGCGGCCCGCTATTGCAGGTCCACCTGATCGAACCGGTGATCCCCGAGCGGCGACATCTTGTAGCCGACCACCGCCTTCGTCATCGGCATGAACACGATGGAATGCGCGACGAAGAAGAACGGCGCGTCGCGGTGCATGATGACCTGCGCCTGCTCATACAGCTTGGCCCGCTCGGCCTGGCTCGGCAGCGTTGCCGCCTTGCGGATCAGGTCGTCGAACTCGTGGTTGCACCATTTCGCCACGTTGCCGCCGCCCGGCCGTGCCGCGGCGCAGCCGGCCAGCGGGACGAAGAAATTGTCCGGATCGCCGTTGTCGCCGGTCCAGCCGAGCTGGCCCATCATGTCCTCGCCGGCCGCCATGCGCTTGCGGTACTCGCCCCATTCATAGGTGACGATCTTCGCCTTCACCCCGATCTTGGCGAGGTCGGCCTGCATCAGCTCGCCCATGCGCCGCCCGTCGGGATTGTACGGGCGCTGCACCGGCATCGCCCACAGATCGGTCTCGAACCCGTTGGGATAGCCGGCCGCGGCCAGCAGGTTCTTGGCCTCGGC
This sequence comes from Pseudomonadota bacterium, assembly GCA_021826485.1. Lineage (GTDB taxonomy): Bacteria > Pseudomonadota > Alphaproteobacteria > Acetobacterales > Acetobacteraceae > JAFKFJ01. The sequence goes on from JAKAZX010000130.1 coordinate 2,509, forward strand.
GGGATCGAACGGAAAATCCTCGACGGCGTCGTTGTAGCCCCACATGGTCGGCGGGATCAGGTTCTTCGCCGGCTGGCCGGCGCCCTGATAGACCGCCTGGATGATCGCCTTCTTGTCGATCGCCATGTTGATGGCGCGGCGCACGCGCACGTCATCGAACGGCTTCTTGGTCGTGTTCATCGCCAGATAGCCGATGTTCAGCCCCGGCTGCGACAGCAGTTGCAGCTTCGCGTCCGCCTTGATCCCGGCGAGGTCGGCCGGATTCGGGTAGGACATCACCTGGCATTCGTTGGCGCGCAGCTTGGCGAGGCGCACCGCCGGGTCCTTGTTGATCGAGAACACCAGCGCGTCCAGCTTCGCCTTCGGCCCCCAGAACCCGTCGAAGCGGCGGTAGCGGATCGTGGTGTCTTTCTGATAGGTGACGAACTCGAACGGGCCGGTGCCGATCGGCTCCTGGTCGATCAGTTCGGGCTTGCCGGCCTTCAGCAGCGCGTCGGCATATTCCTTCGACTGGATGATGGAGAAATCCATTGCCATGTCGGCGACGAACGGGGCGTTCGGCTCCTTCAGCGTGAACTTGACCGTGTAATCATCGACTTTCTCGATCTTGTCGATCAGCTTGGGCATGTCCATGTCGCCCCAGTACTCGTAGTCCCCGCCGGAGACCTTGTGGTACGGGTTGCTCTCGTCGCCCTGGCGGCCGAAGCTGAACAGCACGTCGTCGGCGTTGAAGTCGCGGGTCGGCTTGAAGGTCTTGCTCGACTGCCAGTGGACGTTCTTGCGCAGGTGGAAGACGAACACCTTGCCGTCCTCGGTCGCTTCCCAGGACTGGGCGAGCGCCGGCTCGACCTCGGTGGTGCCGAGCTTGAACTGCACCAACTGGTTGTAGACCGGCTTGTTGGCGTCGAACGTCGTGCCGGTCGTGTTGATCATGGAATTGAAGTTTTCCGGCGACCCTTCCGAGCAGTACACCAGGGTCTTGGCGCCGGCGGTGCCGGTGGCGAACAGGGCCGCGCCGGCAGCGAGGCAGGCGGCGGCCAGGGTGCGGGATTTCATGCGCGGCATCTCCTCCATCACGCGACGGCGCCGCCCGGCGACAGCCGGCGGATACGCTTGCGACACTCAAGCGGATTTTGCCGCGGCGGGAAAGCCCCCGGCCGGCTAGCGGCGCAGCGGCGGCATGCCGGCGTTCTGGGTCCCCTGCTGGTGCTGCTCCATCATCAGCAGGGCGCGCTGCGCCTCGGCGGATTTCATGTCGGGCAGCGCCCCCTCCCGCGGCAGCCGGTGCAGGACACAATCCACCAGCACGAGAGAGGTGATGACCAGCGTCACGAAGGCCAGGACGAGCATGCGCAGCCGCACGCTGAGCACCAGCCCGCTGCCGCCGCCGCGATAGGCGGCGCCGCAGCGTGGGCAGGCCATCGTCCGCGGGTCCAGGTCGGCCTGGCAGAAAGGGCAGATCATCGCGATCCCGGGTGGAGGTTGCCCCGAGACTAGCGCAACCGCGCGCCCGATCCAACGCGGACGGGCGCGCGGCCGCCGATCAGGCCGACAGGATCATGCAGGCTGGGCGGAAAGGCCGCCGCGGCGCTGGCGCATCGCATCGATGCTCCAGGCCCCGGCACCGTAGGCGATCACGTAGAGGAAGCCGCCGGTCATGGAGATGTTCTTCAGCGCGGAACTCTGGCTTTCCATGCTGGCGAAACCGTGCACCGCGAAGGCGGTGTAGAGGCAGAACAATGCCAGCACGGCGGCGACGATGCGGGCCTGGAAGCCCAGCAGCAGCGCCAGCCCGCCGCCGAGTTCGACGATCACGGAGACCACATAGGCGACCTCTGGCACCGGCACGTGGACGGCGGTGAAGAAGCCGATGGTCGGGCCGGGCGCCATCAGCTTGCCGAAGCCCGACAGGATGAAGATCAGCGCCAGCAGCAGCCGGCCGAGCGCCGTCACCGCGCCGGCATTCAGGGGCGAGTTGTTCATGGATCGGCCCCCCGCTCAGCCGCGCAGCGGCTTCAGGGCGGCGGCGACCTGGGTGACGCGGCGGCCCTGGTAGCGCGCGACCTCGAGGTCGTTGGCCGGGACCGCGGTGACGTGCTGGCCGTCCACCGCGGCATGGGCGCTGTAGGGGGTGCCGGCCTGGAACATGATCGGGTCGGCATAGCCGGTCGGCACGATGATCAGGCCCAGATGGGCCAGCACGGGCCAGAGGGTGACCGAGGTGGTCTCCGCCCCGCCATGCGTACCCATGGTGGCGCAGAACACCGAGCCGGCCTTGCCGTTGAACTTGCCCTGGAACCAGACGCCGCCCAGGCTGTCGATATAGGCCTTCAGCTCGGCGGTGACGTTGCCGTAGCGGGTCGGGCTGCCGAATATGATGCCATCGGCCCACTCGATGTCGTCGGCGGTCGGCGCGGGATACAGCGCCTCCATCCGCTTGGCGTTGTCGGCCCAGCCCGGCACGCTCGCCATCACCTCGGGCGCGACGATGTCGCGGGCGCGGCGCAGCCGCACCTCCGCGCCGGCCGCCTGCGCCCCCTCGGCCACGGCCTTCGCCAGCGCCTCGGTGGAGCCGTTGCGGGAATAGAATGCGATCAGCACGTTGGTCGCCATGATGCCTCCGATTGCTGCCGGACGTTTCCCGGCTTGCGGCGGCACATGGGGACGCAATAGCATCCAGCAATTCCGGAATATCTCGATTGGTTCGATCGAAGGATTGGATATGAGCGGCCCCGGCCTGCCGACGCTCGACCAGCTTCGCGTCCTGCTCGCGGTCGCCGAGACGGGCAGCTTCTCGGCCGCGGCGAAGCGGCTGCGGCGGGCGCAGTCGGTGGTCAGCTACACCATCGCCAATCTGGAGGGGCAGCTCGGCCTCGCCCTGTTCGTGCGCGGCCGGCGCCGCCCGGAACTCACCGAGGCCGGCCGCGCCGTGCTGGCCGATGCCCGCCGCGTCACCCGCCTGATGGACGAGCTGCGCGCCCGCGCCGCCGGGCTGACCGCGGGGCTGGAGGCCGAGGTGGCGCTGGCGGTGGACGTGATGTTCCCCACCGCCGATCTGGTCGCTGCGCTGGAGGCGTTCGCCGCCGCCTTCCCCACCGTCGCCCTGCGGCTGCGGGTGGAGACGCTGGGGGCGGTGGTCGAACTGGTGCTCGGCGGCGTCTGCGGCCTGGGCATCAGCAGCCCGATGGGCGTGCGCGCGGACCGGCTGGACAGCCGGCTGATCCGCCATATCGAGCTGATCCCGGTCGCCGCCCCCGGCCATCCGCTCGCCGAGCTTCCCGCGCCGCTGCCGGTCGCCTCCCTGCATGAGCATGTGCAACTGGTGCTCAGCGACCGCTCCGCCCTCACCGACGGGCAGGATTTCGGCGTGCTGTCGCCGCGCACCTGGCGGCTCGGCGATCTCGGCGCCAAGCATGCACTGCTGCGCGCCGGCCTCGGCTGGGGCAACATGCCGGCGCACATGGTCTGCGACGACCTCGCCGCCGGGCGGCTGGTGCGGCTGCGCATGGCAACCCCGCAGGGCCGACGCCTGCCGCTGCTGCTGATCCACCCCGCCGCCGCGCCGCCCGGGCCGGCCGCGCGCTGGCTCGCCGACCGCTTCACCGCCGATGCGCCGCCCGAGCCGCTGGACATCGCCGTCACCGGCGACGCCTGAACCGGTTGCCAAGCCCTCGCCGGCACGGCACAATAGTCTGACAAGAACAAGCGTCGCGCATAGGGCCGGCGCGGAAACGGAGAGGAAACGATGACGGACATTCCCGCCAACCGGCGCGACATGCTGCGCGCCACCGCAGGCATCGCCGGCGCCTCCCTGCTCGGCGCCTTCGGGATCGCCCCCGCCCTCGCGGCCGAGATGGCCGCGGTCGCCGGCCGCTCCGACAAGCCGCTGAAGGCCGCCTTCTCCAATGCCGGGTTGCAGGCGACATGGTGCGCCCAGGGCAAGCAGGCCGCCGAATACTGGGGCAAGCTGTTCAACGTCGATGTGACCTGGTTCGATGGCGAGCTGTCGGCCACCAAGCAGCGCGCCGCGATCGACGACATGGCCAGCCAGAAATGGGATTTCGTGGCCATCCAGGCGTTCGGCATCGGCACCCTGACCGCGCCGGTCGAGAAGATGATCAAGGCCGGCACGCCGGTGATCGACATGGACACGCTGATCGCCCCGCTCGACAAGATCGACGTGCACAGCTTCCTCGCCCCGGACAACGAGTTCATGGGCGCGGCGGTGACGCAGGCGCTGATGGACGCGATCGGCGGCGAGGGCATCGTGACCATGACGCAGGGCGCGCTGGGCCACACCGGCGCGCAGGGCCGCGCCCGCGGGTTCGAGGCCATCGTCAAGAAATACCCGAAGGTGCAGGTGGTGGACACCACGCCCGCCGACTGGGACGTGACCAAGACCGCGCGCATCTGGGAAACGCTGCTGACCAAGTATCCGAAGATCGACGCCGCGTTCTTCCACAACGACGACATGGCGCTCGCCGCCTACAACGTGATGAAGGCGCATAACCGCACCGGCATCAAGATCGGCGGCGTCGATGCCATGCCGCCGGCACTCCAGGCGGTGGCCGACGGGCGGATGCACGCCACCGTCCGCAACCCGTCCTGCCGCATCCACGGCGGCGCCATCGTCGCCGGCGTCGCGGCCGTCGTCAGCGGGGAGAAGACCGGCAGCGGCAACGGCATGATCCCGAAGAACATCGTCACCGACGGCCCGGTGGTCACCAAGGCCAACGCGCCCGGCATGATGTGGATGGAGGAGCACTTCCTGATCTGACGCGCCGCATGCGCGTGCCATCGTCCCGCCCCTCCCCCGCGCCGCGGGGGAGGGATGCGGCACCAGCAAGCTGTGCCGCCGCCGCCCCGCAACGGTGCGAGGGCCGCGCATGAGCGACAGACCCGCCCTGCTGGAACTGCGCGACATCCGCAAATCGTTCGGCGGCGTCGCCGCGCTGTCGGATGTGGACTTCACACTGCGCGCCGGCGAGATTCACGGGCTGGTGGGCGAGAACGGGGCCGGCAAATCGACCCTGATGAAGATCATCGCCGGCGTGCATGCCGAATACCAGGGCACCATGCGCATCGACGGCGCGCCGGTACGCTTCCGCTCCGCCCGCGACGCCAAGGCGGCCGGCATCGGCATGGTGCATCAGGAACTGTCGATCGTGCGCGACCTGTCGGTGGCGGAGAACGTGCTGCTCGGCGTGCAGCCGCTCAACCGCTTCGGGCTGGTCGATTACCGGACGATGACGCGCACCGCCGGCGAACTGCTGCACCGCCTCGGCATCGACGTGGACCCGCGCCTGCCGGCCGGCGCCCTGCCGCTCGGCCTGCAGCAACTGGTGGAGATCGCGCGGGTGCTGTTTTCCGGCGCCCGCATCATCATCCTCGACGAACCGACCTCCGCCCTGTCGCCGCCGGAGGTGGAGCGGCTGTTCGGCCTGCTGCGCCGCGTGCGCGACGAGGGCCACAGCCTCGTGTTCATCTCGCACTTCCTCGACGACATCCTGCGCGTGTCCGACACGGTGACGATCTTCCGCAACGGCCGGCGGATCGAGACGGCGCCGGTGCCGCGCATCGACAAGCACTGGATCATCGAGCGCATGATCGGCGCCGGCCACGAGGAGCTGGAGGAAAGCTATACCGGGGAAATCATGCTGGACAGCCGCCCGGACGCCAAGGTGGTGATGACCGCCGAGGGACTGAGCAGCCCCGGCGCGTTCGAGGACGTGTCGCTCGACGTGCGGGCGGGCGAAGTGCTCGGCATCTACGGCTTCATGGGTTCGGGCCAGTTGGAACTGGCGCGCGCCCTGTTCGGCAAGCTGAAGCTCTCGCACGGACAGGTGCGGCTCAACGGGCGGCCGACGCCGCTTCCCAACACCGCCGCCGCGCGCCGCGCCGGCCTCGCCTTCGTCCCGGAAAGCCGACGCGCCATGCTGTTCCACATGGAACCGGTGTTCAAGAACGTCTCGATCAGCATTCTCGACCGCATCTCCCGCCTGTGGGTGCGCCCGGATGCCGAGCGCTCGATCGCCAACCGACACGTCAAGACCCTGCAGATCCGCCCGCCGCTGGTGGACCGGCCGCTCGGCACCCTGTCCGGCGGCAACCAGCAGAAGGTGGCGCTGGCGAAATGGCTGACCTACCTGCCCAAGGTGCTGCTGCTCAGCGAGCCGACGCGCGGGATGGATGTCGGCGCCAAGGACGACGTGCTTAAGATCGTGAAGTCGCTGCGCGCCGAGGGCATCGGCGTCGTCGTTGTCTCGACCGAGCCGGAGACGGTACTGTCGCTCGCCGACCGCATCCTGGTGATGAAGCGCGGGCGGATCGCCAGGGAATTCGCGAACGAGGTGGTCAGCAAGGACCGCCTGCTCGCCGCCGCATGAGAAGGCCGCACCGATGACCAGTTCCGCCGCCGGCGCCCCCGCCCGTCCCGCCGCCGCCGGCTGGCTGCAAAGCCAGTTGCGCAACATCGCCCCGTTCGCGACGCTGATCGTGCTGGTGGTGCTGTTCAGCGTGCTCAGCCCGAGCTTCCCGACCTTCGACAACCTCGGCAACATCCTCCAGCAGATCTCCGTCACCGCGATCATCGCGGTCGGCCTGACCTTCGTGATCCTGTGCGCGGAGATCGACCTGTCGGTCGCCAACGTCGCCAACGCCGTCGGCATCGTGGTGGCGTTCTTCACCGCCCAGGACGCCAGCGTGAACATCGCCAACCTGCCCCTGGTCGGCGCTGCCGCCATCGTGATCGCGTTCATCGTCAGCGTGCTGCTGGGCATCGCCACCGCCTTCGGCATGACGGTGATCGGCATTCCCAGCTTCATCATGACGCTGGCGATGCTGCAGATCGCCGCCGGCATCTGCGCCATGCTGGTGCGCGGCCAGATCGCCTACAACGTGCCGGACCTGATCCACACCCTCGGCGCCGGCAGCATCGGCCCGGTGCCATGGATCGTCATCGTCGCCGCCGTGGTGCTGCTGGCCGGCCATGTCGTGCTGACCTACACCCGCTTCGGCCGCTACGTGTACATGACCGGCGGCAATCGCGAGGCGGCGGAATATTCGGGGATCAACACCAAGGCGATCGTCGCCTCCGTCATGGTGATCTCGGCGGTCTGCTCGGGCCTCGCAGGGATGCTCGGCGTCGCGCGGTTCGGC
>JAKAZX010000131.1 GCA_021826485.1 Pseudomonadota bacterium
CGCGCGATGGCGGCCTGCCAGCGGTCGAGCGGCGCCAGCAGGTCGCCGATCAGCACCACGCGGGCGTGGCGCGGCAGCCTGGTTTCCGGGGGCAGGCCATCGCCGGCATCCGGCAGGCGGTCCAGCGCCTCGGCCAGCCGGTCGAGGCCGGCGCGGCCGGCCAGTGCCCGCGCGCCCGGCGCCAGCAGCCGCACCCGTTCCCCGCCGCGCAGCAGCAGGGCGGCGAGGGCGAGCAGCAGCAGGCCGGCGCGGTCCGCCTTCTCCACCGGCTGGTCGCGCGACTTCCAGCGCATCGAGGCGCCGCCGTCGCGCCACAGGCAGACGGTCTGCGCCGCCTCCCACTCGGTTTCCCGCACGAAGGTGCGGTCCGACCGGGCGGAGACGCGCCAGTCGATGCGGCTGACCGTGTCGCCCTGGGAGAACGGGCGGAACTGCCAGAAACTGTCGCCCTGGCCGACCCGGCGGCGGCCATGCACGCCCTGCGCGACGGTGCTGGCGACCCGTTCGGCGGCCACCAGCAGCGGCGGCAGATGGGCGCCCAGCGCCTCCGCCCGGCGGGCGGCGAGGTTCACCCGATGCGCTCCACCAGCCGGTCGATCACGCCGGCCAGCGTCAGGCCGGCGGGGGCGGAGAATTTCAGCGCCATGCGGTGGCGCAGCACCGGATGCGCCAGCGCCGCCACGTCCTCCGTGCTCGGCACCAGCCGGCCGTCCAGCACCGCGCGGGCGCGCACCGCCAGCATCAGCGCCTGGGCGGCACGCGGGCCGGGTCCCCAGGCGACATGCTCGCGCACCGCCTCGTCGGCGCTGGTTTCCGGCCGGCCGCTGCGCACCAGCGCCAGGATCGCCTCCAGCACCGTCTCCCCCACCGGCACGCGGCGGATCAGCGCCTGCGCCGCCAGCAGTTCCTCCGGCGCCAGCGCCTGCACGGCCCGCGCCTCGGCCGCGCCCGTGGTGGCCAGCAGCATCGCCCGCTCGGCCTCCAGGTCCGGGTAGCGCACGTCGATCTGCAGCAGGAAGCGGTCCAACTGCGCCTCCGGCAGCGGGTAGGTGCCTTCCTGCTCGATCGGGTTCTGGGTGGCCAGCACATGGAACGGCCGCGGCAGCGGATGCTCGACGCCGGCCACCGCCACGCGCTGTTCCTGCATCGCCTGCAACAGCGCCGACTGGGTGCGCGGGGAGGCGCGGTTGATCTCGTCGGCCATCAGCAACTGGCAGAACACCGGCCCGGGCACGAAGCGGAAGCTGCGCCGCCCGTCGGCGCCCTCGTCCAGCACCTCGCTGCCGACGATGTCGGCCGGCATCAGGTCCGGCGTGAACTGCACGCGCTTGGACGCCATCCCCAGCACCGTCGCCAGCGTCTCCACCAGCTTCGACTTGCCGAGGCCGGGCACGCCCACCAGCAGCACATGGCCGCCGGACAGCAGGGTGATCAGCGTCTGGTCCACCACGTCGGACTGGCCGAGGATGACGCGTCCGACCTCCCGCCGCACGGCGGCGATGCGGGTGCCGAGCGCCTCCACCTCGGCGACGATCTCGGCGCCGGAGGCGGGCGGGGGAAAGACGGCCTGGGTCGCGGTCATCGACGGTCCTGATGATGCATTGCACAAAGCCCCGAGTCACGCATGTTGGTGCGCGCGGCGGCAGGAAAAGTCACGGCGCCAGGCGGAAACGCGTGAACTTCGCCACATGAACTTCCGCCGGCCACTTTCATCGGACGGGGGGGCCACCCTATATCGCCGCCTGTGGGCGATGGCTCCGCCGCGATCTGGAGACGACAGAGACGTGAACGACGCCACCGCCGCGCGGGAGGATGAGCACGCGATGCACGCACTCGAGGCGCCGGCCCCGGCCAGCTCCACGCTGGCGGCGCCGCGGCGGCCGGCGCGACGGCCGGTCGAATGCGGCGACCTGCCATTCCTGATCCGCCGTGACGGCACGTGGCTGTATCGCGGCAGTCCGATCGGGCGGAAAGAGTTGGTGTGCCTGTTCGCCTCCGTCCTGCGGCGGGAGGAGGATGGCAGCTACTGGCTGCAGACGCCCGTCGAGCGCGGCCGCATCGAGGTGGAGGACGTGCCCTTCGTCGCCGTCGAGATGGACTGGTGCGGCTGCGGGCGCGGCCAGTCGCTGACCTTCCGCACCAATATCGACCAGATGGTGACCGCCGGGCCCGAGCATCCGATCCGCGTCGCCCACGACATCCTGACCTGCGAGCCGACGCCCTATATCCGCGTGCGCGGCACCGACACCGCCCCGATCGAGGCGCGCATCTCGCGTGCCGTGTATTACGAGCTGGTCGCGCTGGCCGAGCCGGGCATGCGGCACTGCCGCCGCATGCTGGGCGTCTGGAGCTGCGGCCAGTTCTTCCCGCTCGGCGAGCTGCCGAACGGCGAGGCGTGATCCCGAGCGGTGAATGCCGCCACGCTGCGCGCGCGCCTTGCCGCCCCGCCCGACCCCGCCCCGCTGCCGCCGGCCCGCCCGACCGCGGTCGGGGCCGCGGCGATCGCGGCGCCGCTTTCCGGCGATGACGCGCGGGACCTGTCCCCCGGCGCACTGACCCCGGCCGCCGTGCTGGTGCCGTTCGTGCTCGGCGCCGCGCCGGGCGTGCTGCTGACCAAGCGCAACGCCCATCTGTCGGCGCATGCCGGGCAGGTCAGCTTCCCCGGCGGCCGCATCGATCCGGAGGATGCCGACGCCGAGGCCGCCGCCCTGCGCGAGGCGGAGGAGGAGATCGGCCTCGACCCCGCCCGCGTCGAGCTGCTCGGCCGGCTGCCATCCTACGTCACCGGCACCGGGTTCTGCATCACGCCGGTGCTCGGCCTGCTGCCGGACGGGGTGACGCTGGACGATCTCGGCCTGTCACCGTCGGCGGCGGAGGTGGAGGCGGTGTTCGAGCTGCCGCTGTCGGTGCTGCTGGACCCGGCGGCGCCGCAGCGCCGGCGCGCGCATTTCCGCGGCCGCTGGCGCGAGTTCTGGGTCTGGCCGCATCCCGAACACTACATCTGGGGCGCGACCGCCGGCATCCTGGTGAATCTGGCGTCGCGGCTGCGCGGGGTGGCGTGATGCGCTGGGCGGAACTGGCGCTGTTCCTGTCGCCCTTCGCGCTGTATGGCGCGTGGCGGCTGGCGGCGGCGCGGGCGCAACCGGCGCTGCTGTGGGCGACCGCCGCCGCGGTCGCGGTGCTGGCGGCGGGCACCGTCTGGTTCGGCCTCGCGCGCCGGCTGGACCGCACCGAAACCTATGTGCCGGCGCAGTGGCAGAACGGGCGCATCGTGCCGGGCCACGGCGTGCCGGCGCGGTCGCCGTGAGTGCCGCCCCGGCGCGGCGAATCGCGCCGCCGCCCTTCCTGGCCGACCCCGCGCTCCGTGCCGTGCTGGCCGCATTGCCGGAGGCGCGGGTGGTGGGGGGTGCGGTGCGCGATGCGCTGGCGGGCCGGCCGGTCGCTGATGTGGACCTGGCGACGCCGCGCCGGCCGGATGCGGTGATCGCGGCGCTGCGGGCGGCCGGGCTGAAGGTGGTGCCGACCGGGATCGACCACGGCACGGTGACGGCGGTGTCCGGGCATCGCGGGTTCGAGGTGACGACGCTGCGCCGCGACCTGCGCACCGACGGCCGCCACGCCGAGGTCGCCTTCACCGATGACTGGCGCGACGATGCAGCGCGGCGCGACTTCACCATCAACGCCATGTCGCTCTCCTCCGCCGGGGAGGTGTTCGACTATTTCGGCGGCATCGGCGACCTTGCGGCCGGACGCGTGCGCTTCGTCGGTGACGCGCCAACGCGGATCGCCGAGGACTATCTGCGCATCCTGCGCTTCTTCCGCTTCTGGGCGCGCTATGGCGGCGGTGCGCCGGATGCGGCGGCGGTGGCGGCGATCGCGGCGGCGGTGCCGGGCCTCGCGCGGCTGTCCGCCGAGCGGGTGTGGCAGGAAGTCAAGCGCATCCTGGCCGCCCCCGATCCGCGCGCGGCGGTGGCGCTCATGGCGGACCTTGGCGTGCTGCGCGCGGTGCTGGCGGAAGGCGCGGTGCCGGCGCGGCTGGACCGGCTGGTGGCCGTGGGCGCGCCGGCCGATCCGCTGCTGCGGCTGGCCGCGCTGCTGGACGGCGATCCGGCGGCGCTGGCCGGGCGACTGCGGCTGTCCGCCGCCGAGCGGGAGCGGCTGGAGGCACTCAGGGCCGCGCCGGCGCTGTCGCCGACGGCCGACGATGCCGCGCTGCGCCGGGCGCTGGCCGGGGAGGCGCGGGACGTGCTGCTCGGCCGCGCCTGGCTCGCCGGCGGCGATGCCGGGCTGCTGGCGCGGCTTGCCGCCATGCCGGTGCCGCGCTTCCCTCTGCGCGGGCGCGACCTGCGCGCGGCCGGCGTGCCCGCCGGGCCGGAGCTGGGGCGGCTGCTGCATGAGCTGCATGCCTGGTGGCTCGGCACCGGCTGCACCGGCGATGTGCGGGCGGAACTGGCGCGGCGCACCGCCGCCCGCACCTGACCCGGGCATGAAAATTGCGTCACTTTGGCGCGTCGCATACTGTGCCGGCGGCGGAGCGCCGGCGCCGTCGTGACGCTGGCAAAGTGAAAAGGGGGCGTGGATGAGACGAGCTGCGTTGAAACTGGCTGCCCTGCTGCTCGGCATGGCGGTACTGCCGCTGGTTCCGGCACAGCCGGCGCGCGCGGACACGGTGAAGATCGCGCATTCCACCTGGGTCGGCTACGGGCCGCTCTACATCGCCCGCGACAAGGGCTTCTTCAAGCAGAACGGCGTCGATGTCGAGCTGATCGTGATGGAGGACCCGAAGGAACGGTTCCCCACGCTGATGGCCGACAAGATCCAGATGATCGCCAGCACCGTCGATACCGCGCTGCTGTACATGAAGCGGCCGACCGACTACCAGTACGTCGTCGCGATTGACGATTCGGACGGCGGCGACGGGATCGTGGCGCTGAAGGACATCACCACGATCGCCGATCTGAAGGGCAAGCGCGTCGCGGTGGACGACGGATCGGTGTCGGATTTCTACCTCAACGTGCTGCTGACCAAGGCGGGGCTGAAGGAATCCGACCTCAAGACCATCAACATGACGGCGGCCGATGCCGGCGGCGCATTCGTCGCCAAGCGCGTCGATGCGGCGGTGACGTGGGAGCCGTGGCTGAGCAAGGGCAAGTCGGCGCCGTTCGGCCATCTGCTGGTGGACAGCTCCACCTCGCCCGGACTGATCACCGATGTGGTGATCGTCAAGACCGACTGGGCGAAGGCGCACAGCAAGGAAGTCGCCGCGATCGTCAAGTCCTGGAACGAGGCGGTCGCCTCCTACGAGGCGCATCCCGACGAATCCATCGACATCATGGCGAAGGGCGTCGGCGGCTGGCTGAAGGACCCGAAGGAGTTCAAGGCGACGCTGGGCGGCATCAAGTTCTATGACGCGGCGGCCAACAAGGCGTTCTTCGGCACCGCGGCCAAGCCCGGCCCGCTGGCCGGCACGGTGCAGGAGGCGATCGATGTGTGGTCGAGCCACGGCAAGCTGCAGGTGACGCCGACGCCCGCACAGATGATCGACTTCACTTACGTCAACGAGTGATGGCGTCAACGAGTGATGGCGCGCTTCCTCGACGCCTACGCGGCACCGAAGAAGGACATCCCCCGGCGTGCTTACCTGACGGTAAGCACGCTGGTGGGCGTCGCACTGCTGGCGGTGTGGTGCGCGCTGTCCTATGGCGAGCTGGTGCGCAGCGACTTCCTGCCGACGCCCGGCGCCGTCGTCGGCGCCGCAGCGGACGGGCTCGGCGACGGTTCGCTGCTGGTCAACACCTGGGTCAGCGTCAGCGAGATTCTCAGCGGCTTCATCATCGCCTCGATCCTTGCCGTGCCGCTCGGCATCCTGATGGGCAGCTTCAAGATCGTCGAGGCGGCGATCGAGCCGGTGACCAATTTCGTGCGCTACCTGCCGGTCTCCGCGCTGATCCCGCTGCTGATCCTGTGGGTCGGCATCGACATCGAGGAGAAGATCACCGTCATCTTCATCGGCACGTTCTTCCAGCAGTTGATCCTGATCGCCGACGTGTCGCGCAGCGTGCCGAAGGACCTGCTGGATGTTTCCTACACGCTCGGCGCCACGCGCCGCACCGTGGTCGGGCGCGTGCTGATCCCGGCGACCATGCCGGGGGTGATGGACACGCTGCGCATCACGCTCGGCTGGGCCTGGACCTATCTGGTGGTGGCCGAGCTGGTCGCCGCCAACAAGGGGCTCGGCTATTTCATCCTCAATTCGATGCGCGGCCTGTACACCGAGCGCATCTTCCTCGGCATCATGGTGATCGGCCTGCTCGGACTGCTGACCGACCAGGCCTTCAAGTTCCTGCGCAACCGGCTGCTGCCCTGGGCGGTGGCGACGTGATGCGGGACGCCCCGACGCTTGCCCCCGCCAAGCTGCGCATCGCCGATGTGGCGCTGCGCTTCACGCCGCGCCGCGGCCCGACGGTGACGGCGCTGGAGCGCATCTCGCTCGATGTGCGCGACAAGGAGTTTTCCGTCATCGTCGGCCCGTCCGGCTGCGGCAAGACCAGCCTGCTGCGGCTGGTGGCCGGGCTGATCGAGCCGAGCGAGGGCGCCATCTGGCTCGATGAGCGGCGCGTCACCGGGCCGGGGCGCGACCGCGGCATGGTGTTCCAGTCCTACACGCTGTTCCCGTGGCTGACGGTGCAGCAGAACGTGGAGTTCGGGCTGAAGGTCGCCGGCACGCCGCCGACACAGCGGCGGGAGATCGCCCGCCGCTTCATCGCGCAAGTCGGCCTGGACGGGTTCGAGGGCCATTATCCGAAGCAGCTTTCCGGCGGCATGATGCAGCGCGTGGCGCTTGCCCGCGCGCTTGCCAACGACCCGGCGGTGCTGCTGATGGACGAGCCGTTCGGCGCACTGGACAGCCAGACGCGGTCGCTGATGCAGGAGCTGCTGCTGGACATCTGGCAGCATTTCAGCAAGACGGTGCTGTTCATCACCCACGACATCGACGAGTCGATCCTGCTCGGCGACCGTGTGTATGTGATGACCGCGCGCCCCGGCCGGATCAAGGAAATGATTGAGATCGACCTGCCGCGCCCGCGCAGCGTCGATGTGCTGACCAGCGAAGCGTTCATGACGATCAAGCGCCGCATCATGCGGCTGATCCACGAGGAAGCCGTGCGCAGCTTCGCCGCCCCGGACGGCTGACGCTACCGCTCCCCCGGCACGCCGTAGGCGGGGGCGCCGCGTGGATCGCGCGCGCGCGTCACATAGGCAGCGAGCTGCGGTGCCCAGAGGTCCCAGAGCCGCGCGAGTTCGTCGATCGGCGCGTCGTGCCAGTCCACGCGCAGGTCGGCGACCGGCCAGGGCACATCGTCCGCCATCAGCAGCCCGGCCGAGCGGACCGGCCCGGCCTCGCCGCCCGCGTGCAGCCCGGCGCGCATCGCGCCGACCATGCGGGCGCCCAGATCCTCCCCATCGCTTGCCGCGAATGCGCGCAGCATCGCCGCCGGCACGTCCGCATTCGCCAGCAGGTTGCCCGCCGCGATCGCCGCATCGCCCTCAGCGATCGCGTGGATGCCGAGGCATTGCGTGCCCGACCATCCGGCGACGCGCCCGGCGGCGTCGATCACGGCAAGCTGGCGGTATTCCGCATGCGGCGCGGTTTCGCGCAGGATCGCCGCGGCATCCGCTGCCGTGGCGCCGAGCGCCATCAGGTCGAGCCCGCGCGGGCCGAGCCGCGGATCGGTGATGTTCTGCGACAGCACCGCGCCGACGCCGGCCCGCACATGCGCGCAGCGGGCGGCGACCGCCGGTGAGGAGGAGGCGACGGCGACCGCGATGCGGCCGGTGCGGGCGCAGCGCGCGGCGATCGAGAAGGTCATGGTCGGCCATCCCACAGCGGCGGAAGCGGGCGAATCAGCGGAACGGCGGCTCGTCGAAGCTGCGCAGCTTGCGGCTGTGCAGCGCGCCGAGCTGGTCGCGCAGGATATCCAGCGTGGCCAGCCCGATCGCCAGATGTTCGCCGACCGCGCGCTGATAGAAGGCGCTGGCGGCGCCGGGCAGCTTGATCTCGCCATGCAGCGGCTTGTCCGACACGCAGAGCAGCGTGCCGTACGGGACGCGCAGCCGGTAGCCCTGGGCGGCCAGCGTGCCGCTTTCCATATCGACCGCGATCGCGCGTGACAGGTTGATCCGCTTGCGTTCCTGTGTCCAGCGCAGTTCCCAGTTCCGGTCGTCGTAGGTGACCACGGTGCCGGTGCGCAGCCGGCGCTTCAGCGCCTCCCCATGCTCGCCGGTGACGCGCGCCGCCGCCTGCTGCAGCGCCACCTGCACCTCCGCCAGCGCGGGGACGGGAACCTCCGGCGGCACCAGATCGTCCAGGATCTTGTCCCGCCGCAGATAGCCGTGCGCCAGCACGTAATCGCCGATCGTCTGGCTCTGCCGCAGGCCGCCGCAATGGCCGATCATCAGCCAGCAATGCGGGCGCAGGACGGCCAGATGGTCGGTGATGTTCTTGGCGTTGGACGGGCCGACGCCGATATTGACGATGCTGATGCCGTCGCCGTCCTGTGCGCGGCACAGATGCCAGGCCGGCATCTGGTAGCGGTCCCAGGGCGCGGCGAGCGCCAGCCGCTCCGCCGCCGCCGGGTCGTCGCCGTGCCGCACCACGCCGCCGCCGGGCAGCACCAGCCGCGCGTACGGCCCGTCCGTCCGGCGCAGTTGATCCAGCGCCCAGCGCACGAACTGATCGACATAGCGCTGATAGTTGGTCAGCAGGATCCAGGGCTGCACCTGCCGCCAGTCGGTGCCGGTGTAATGCACCAGCCGGCGCAGCGAGTAATCCACCCGGACCGCGTCGAACAGCGCCAGCGGCATCGCCGCGCCATCGGGGGTTTTCCACTCACCGTCCGCGATCTCATCGCCGACGGTGGACAGGATGGGGGTGGGGAAGTGGCGGGCAAGCTCGCCGGGCGTGACTTGGCCCTGGAACAGCTCGTCGCCGCTGTCGAGCACGTAGGGATAGGGGATTTCCTGCGCGCTGGGCCCGACCGCGAGGCGTGCCCCGTATTCCTGCACCAGCGGCTGCAGTTGCTGCAGCAGGTAGCGGCGGAACTCGGCCGGCTGGGTGACGGTGGTGGCATAGAGGCCGGGGGCCTGCAGCTTCGCCCAGGCGCGGCGGGTGAACGGTGCCGGCCCGTCAGGCCGCCATTCCAGCCGCAATTCCGGATAGCGGAACCGGGCGCGGACCGCGGGGGTCGGTGCCGTCCCGTCGGCCACGAAGCGCGCCAGCGCCGCCCGCAGCGCTGCCACCGACGCCTGGTGCAGCGCAGCGAGCTGCTCCACCGCCTGTTCCGCCGACAGCGCCCGCCCGTCCAATCGTCCCCCGCCCGCCGTTGCACCCCCAGCCATGCCAGCCGCCGCGCGCCCGGGCAAGCCCCGCCCGGGTTTGACGCGGGCCGCCGGAGACCCTAGAAGCCGCGCTGCAAACGTCGTGTAACCCGTCTCTCCCGGCGGAGGGGTGGCCGAGCGGCTGAAGGCGGCGGTTTGCTAAACCGTTGTACATCGTAAAGGTGTACCGTGGGTTCGAATCCCATCCCCTCCGCCAGCCTTCCCGTGTCCATACCG
>JAKAZX010000132.1 GCA_021826485.1 Pseudomonadota bacterium
CGGTACAGCGCCATGATCTCCGCCCTGTCCGGCACGCGCGGGTTATTGGCCGGGCTGCCGGACTCCAGCGCCTGCTGGGCCATGATCTCGACGCGACTCTCCCATGCCGCCGGATCAATTCCGTAGGCGCGCGGACCGGGCACGGCCAGTTCCCCGTTCAAGGCCGCCAGACCGTCCACCAGCCGGGCGCAGGCCGCATCGTCGGCCTGCCCCGGATCGGCGAGGCCGATCTGGCGGGCGGCGGCGGCGTAGCGGGCCGGCGCGTGGCCGATCGAAAACCGCGTCACCGCCGGCAGCAGCATGGCGTTGGACAGGCCGTGCGGCACATGGAAATGCGCCCCGATCGGCCGCGACATGCCATGCACCAGCGCGACCGAGGCATTGCTGAACGCGAGCCCGCCCAGCATCGCCCCCAGCATCATCGCCTCCCGCGCCGGGGCATTGCGCGGCTCGTGGTAGGCGGTGCGCAGATGCGTCCCGATCAGCGCCATCGCGGCCATCGCCCAGCCGTCGGTGACCGGGTTGGCGCGGCGTGAGACATAGGCCTCCAGCGCATGGGTCAGGCTGTCGACGCCGGTATCGGCGGTGATGCGCGGCGGCAGCGAGAAGGTCAGCTCATAGTCCACCACCGCCGCCAGGGGCAGGCAGCCGAGGCCCATGATCAGCATCTTCTCGTCGCGCGCGGTGTCGGTGATCACGGTCACGCGCGTCGCCTCGCTGCCGGTGCCGGCGGTGGTGGGCACGGCGATCACCGGCAGGGCGGCGCGATCGGGGGAGGCAGGAACCTTGTAGGCGGCAAGCGATGCCTCCCCCAGCGCCAGCAGCCCGATCGCCTTCGCGGTGTCGATGGAGGAGCCGCCGCCGAACCCGATCAGGCAGTCGAAATCCCCGGCGCGCAGGCGCGCGACGCCGGCCGCGACCACGGTATCGGTGGGGTCGGCCACGGTGTCGCTGAACACCGCAGCGGCGATCCCCGCCGCCGCCAGCGGATCGAGGCAGCGGCGCAGCAGGCCGGAGGAGACCATGAACGGGTCGGTGACGACCAGCGGCCGTTCCAGACCGAGGCGCCGGAGCACGCCGGGCAGCTCGGCGATGCTGCCGCCGCCGACCAGCATGATCCGGGGGGAGAGCAGGGGGAACATGCAGAGCCTCCGCGTTGCCGATGCGCCGAACGCTACCGCTTCCGCCGCCGCAACTGGTCGAAATAGACGATCACGATGATCAGACCGCCGGTGATGATGAGCTGCCAGAACGGGTTGACGTTCAGCAGATTGGCGCCGTTGTTGATGGTGGTGAGCAGGATGCTGCCGAGCAACGGGCCGTGGATGCTGCCGACCGCGCCAAACAGGCTGGTGCCGCCGATCACCGAGGAGGCGATGGATTGCAGTTCCCATCCCTGGCCGGTGGTGGCGTTGCCGATGCCGATGCGCGACGTGGTCAGGATGCCGGCGAACGCCGCGAAGGTCGCGGACAGCGTATAGGCGACATACAGCATCGCCTTGACGTTCACGCCGGACAGCCGCGCCGCCTCCGGATTGCTGCCGATCGCGAACAGGTAGCGGCCCCAGCGGCTGAGATGCAGGAACACGTAGGACGGCACCGCGACCAGGATCACCATCCAGAACAGGTTGGGAATGCCCAGCAGGCTGCCGCGGGAGAACCCGGTGAAGGTGTCGTTGGTGATCGAGATGGAACTGCCGTCAGTCATCAGCAGCCCGATGCCGCGCAGCGCCGTCAGCGTCGCCAGCGTCATGATGAACGGCGGCAGACCGAGCTTGATGACACCGAAGGCATGGAACAGCCCGATCAGCACGCCGACCAGCAGGGTGATCAGCACCGCCAGCCAGATCGGCAGGTTCGCCTGGAACAGCAGCGAGATCACCACGCCGGAGAAGCCGAGCACGGTGCCAACCGAAAGATCGATGCCGGCGGTGATGATGACGAAGGTCTGGCCGATCGCGATGACCGCCCAGATGGACGCCTGGCGCATCAGATTGGTCAGGTTGTTCAGCGTCAGGAACGTGTCGGTGCTGACCGCGAGCGCCGCCCAGAGCAGCAGCAGCAGGCCGAGCAGCGTCAGGCTGAGCAGCAGGTTGATGCGCGCCTGGGGCTTGTTGTTGACGACGGTTTCGCTCACGCGCTGTGCCCTTCAGACGCCGATCGCCTGCGTCAGGATGGTTTCCATCGATGCTTCCTTGAAGCCGTAGCTGGCCGCCAGCCGGCCGCGGCGGAACACGTGCAGCGTATCCGCCAGCTCATAGACTTCCGGCAGGTAGGAGGAGATCAGGATGATCCCGGCGCCGCCCTGCAGCAGGCGCGCGAACAGGCGATAGATTTCCAGCTTGGTGCCGACATCGACGCCCACCGTCGGCTCGTCGAAAAT
The DNA here is from genome assembly GCA_021826485.1 of Pseudomonadota bacterium. Taxonomy (GTDB): domain Bacteria; phylum Pseudomonadota; class Alphaproteobacteria; order Acetobacterales; family Acetobacteraceae; genus JAFKFJ01. The sequence continues at coordinate 2,384 of JAKAZX010000132.1, forward strand.
GAACAGCTCCGCGCCGTGGTTGAGCCATTTGCCGACCACGATCTTCTGCTGGTTGCCGCCGGACAGCGAGGCCGCCAGCGTGGCGCGGCCGGGGGTGACGATGCGCAGGTCGCGGATCTGCCGGTCCGCCTGCGCCGCCTCGGCGCTGCGGTTGATGGTCAGCCCGCGCGTCAGCCGGTCATAGACCGTGAGGTTGAGGTTGAGGCCGACGCCGAGATTGAGGCAGAGGCCCTGGTCGCGCCGGCTTTCCGGCACCAGCGCGATGCCGCGCGCGATCGCCTGGGTTTCGCGGTGGATGGCGACCGGCTTACCCTGCCACAAGACCCGTCCGGCGGTGGCGCGGTGGCGGCCGAACACGCTCTGCACGAATTCGCTGCGCCCGGCGCCGATCAGGCCATACAGCCCGACGATCTCGCCGCGATGCACGGCCATCGAGACCTCGGAAAATCCCTTGCCGCTGAGCGCCTCGGTGGCCAGCAGCACGTCGCCGCGGGGGACGCTTTCCTTGTGGTAGATCTGCTCGATCGAGCGGTTGCTCATGTCGCGGATCAACTGCTGCTCGTCGATGTCGCCGATCGCGTGGGTCGAGATCAGTTGGCCGTCGCGCAGCACCGACGCGCGGTCGGCCAGCTCGAACACTTCCTCCAGCCGGTGGCTGATATAGACGATGGTGACGCCCTCGCCCTTCAGCCGGCGGATCAGGGCGAACAGTTGCGCGGCTTCCTGGCGCGTCAGATACGCCGTCGGCTCATCGAAGATCAGGAAGCGCGTGCCGCGCAGCGCCGCCCGGGCGGTCGCGACAAGCTGCTGCTGGCCGATCGTCAGCGTGGACAGCACGACATCGGCGGGCACCGAGAAGCCGAGGCCGGTGAGCACCGCCTGCGCCTCGCGCACCATCCGCCGGCCTTCCAGCATGCCGAACTTCGTGTGCTCGTCGCCCAGGAACAGGTTGGCGGCGACGCTCAGATGCGGGCACAGAACCACTTCCTGATGCACCGCGTTGATGCCGAGCGCGAGCGCATCGTGCGGCCCGGCCATCTCGACATGCCGGCCTTCCCACAGGATTTCGCCGGCGCTTTTCAGATGCACGCCGGTCAGCAGCTTGATGAGGGTGGATTTGCCGGCGCCGTTCTCGCCGACGATCGCGTGGATCTCGCCGCGCGCGAAGGCGAGGCTGACGGCTTTGAGCGCGTGCGTCCCGGTGAAGCGCTTGTCCAGGCCGCGCAGTTCCAGCACCGGGCCGGAGGCGGCCGGACCGCCCTGCGGGGCAGGGCGGTCCATCGCTTCGGACGAAGCCACGAAGCGGCTTATTTCAGCTTCGGGTTCAGCAGTTCCTGCGAGCGCGGGCTGTTCATGTTGGCCTGCGTGATCGCGGTGACGCCGGTATCGACATTGGCGGGCACGCTCTCGCCCTTCGAGGCGGCGAGCGCGGTCTTGATGCCGTCATAGCCCATGCGGTACGGGTCCTGCACGACGAGCGCGGTGATCACGCCGTCCTTCAGGAACTTGACCAGCTTGTCGTCGGAGTCGAAGGCGACCAGCTTGATCTTGTCCTGCGCCTTGTTCTCCGCCACCGCCTGGCCGGCGCCCTGGCCCATGATCAGGTTGCTGGCGAACACCCCGCGCAGCTTCGGGTTCGCCGTGATCAGGTCGGTCATGATGTTGAGGCCGGTGGTGGCCTGCCCGTCGGCGACCTTGTCGGCGACCAGCTTCAGGCCGGGATACTTCGCCGCCATTTCCTGCTTGAAGCCCTTGGCGCGCTGATCGAGCGAGCCGACGCCGGGCAGCGAGGTGATCAGCGCCACTTCGCCCTCGGCCTTGCCGTAGGTCTTCTGGATCGCCTCGGCCAGCGCATCCGCTGCGACCTCGCCGCCCTTGACGTTGTCGGTGGTCAGGAAGGACGTGAAGGCATGCGAGTCGGCAGCCGAGTCGATGCCGATGATCTTGACCTTCTTCGCCGCCTCGGTGATCGGCGCGCCGAGCGCCTTGAACTGGGTCGGCGCGATCACCACGGCGGCCGGATGCTCGGCCACCGCATTCTCAAGAATGCTGATCTGGCCGTTGATGTCGCTTTCCGACTGGGCGCCGAGTTCGGGCACCTTCACGTGCAGGTCCTGCCCGGCCTTGCGCGCGCCGGCAAGCACGATCTGCCAGTAGAAGGACGTGGTGTCCTTGACGATGATGGGGATGGTGGGTTCCTGCGCGCGCGGGGCGGTGGAAAGCCCGAAGGCGGCAACGGAGGCGACCACGGTCGCCAGCAGCAGTCTTTTCATGGCGTTTGCTCCCTCGATGGCGGCATCGCGCGGCGGTGTCGCCAGCAGGCGGCGAGACGCCGACACACGTCAGACGTATGGTCGCAGTTGCGTGGAAAATCAATCCGCCCCCGGGGCGGGACGCCGCTAGCCGGCGGCGGCGCGCGCCCCCCGTGCGGTGCCGGTGACGATCGCGCGCAGTTCGTCCAGCAGCTTCCAGCCGGCCGCGGTGCGCTCCACCAGCACGCTGCGCCGGTCGGCCGGGTCGGGAATGCGGCGGCTCAGGTCCATCTCGCCGAGCTTGTCGAGCGAGCGGGTGATGACCGATTTCGACACCTTCAACTCGGCGGCGAGGCCGCGCACCGTGTGGTGGCCATCGGTCAGATAGCACGTCAGATAGACGGCGAGCTGATGCGCCGACAGGGCCGGACCGTCGCGGCGCACGAGCGAGACGATCACCTCCCGCAGCATGTTCACGGCGAGATCGGGCGGGGAGAGTTGATCCATGAGCAGATCCTTTCGTCAGGGCGCCGAAACGGCGCCCGGCCGGCGCGCACGACGGTGGCCGGCGGTCGGGGCGGGAAGGCGGCGGCCGCACGACCCCGGCAGGCGCGGAGTCGCGAAATCGCATGACAGCAGCGTAAGGCGACGGCCCCCGCTGCGCCAGCCCGCGATGATGAGATTCGGTGTCGTTCCGCGTAGCGTCAGGTCACGCTGCCGATCCGTTGCAACAACAGCGGTGACAACGCCCGCCCGCCGGTCAGCGCTTGGCGAAGCGATAGATGGTGCGCGACCAGTAGGTGCCGCCCGGCCGCAGCACGGTGGAGGGGAAGCTCGGCCGATTCGGACTGTCGGGGTAATGCTGGGTTTCCAGGCACAGTCCGGTGCGCCAGGCGAAGGGCTGGCCGGACAGGAAATTGCCACTGTAGAACTGCACCGCCGGCTCGGTCGTCAGCACTTCCATGACAATGCCTTCGGCCTCCACCCGGGCCGCCGGCTGCGGCGCCGGATGCGGCGCATCGGCCAGCACGAAGCAATGGTCGAAGCCGCCGCCCAGGTGCAGTTGCGGATCGTCGGCGCCGATGCGCGCGCCGATGCGCGTGAGCCGCCGCAGATCGAACGGGGTGCCGGCGACGGGTTGCAACTCCCCGGTCGGGATCAGCGCCTGATCGACCGGCAGGAACCGGTCCGCGGCGATCTCGATGGCGTGGTCCAGCACCGTGCCGGCGCCGGCGAGGTTGAAATAGGCGTGGTTGGTCAGGTTGACGACCGTCGGGGCATCGGTGGTGGCGGAATAGTCGATCACCAGATCGCCGCCCTGCAGCCGGTAGCGCACCTCGGCCGTCAGCCGCCCCGGGAAGCCCTGGTCGCCGTCGGGGCTGACCAGCCGCAGCAGCAGCGTTTCGCCCTCCGGCTCCGCCTGCCAGACGCGGGCGGCGAACCCGTCCGCCCCGCCATGCAGCGTGTTGCCGCCGTTGTTCACGGACAACCGGTGCTCCCGCCCGTCCAGCACGAACCGGCCGCCGGCGATGCGGTTGGCATAGCGCCCGGCGATCGCGCCGAGATGGGCGCCGTCGGTCAGATACGGCTCCAGCGTCTCGAAGCCGAGCGTCACGTTGCGCGCGCCGGCCGCCACCGGCACTTCCAGCGCCGCCAGCCGCGCCCCGTACTGGATGATGGTGGCGTTCAGGCCGCCGGGGTCGCGCAACGAATAGGCATGCACCGCCGTGCCGTCTGGCAAGCGGCCGAATAGATGCGTTTGCATCGCGGTAACCCCCCGCAGGATTGCCGGGGAGGGTAGCGATGCTGCCGCCGCGCGCACAAGCGTCCCCCTTCAAGAATGCCATGATCGGGCGCATGAGAGGGGCGCACCCGGACGGAGACCCGGCCATGACCGTGCAGACCCCGATCGAGCATGCCCCGCTGCTGCGCCGCGACGCGGACGGCGTGGCGTGGCTGACGCTCAATCGCCCCGCCGCCCGCAACGCGCTGTCGGTCGCGCTCATGTCATCGCTCGTTGAGGCGCTGGATGCGATTGCCGCCGACCCGTCGGTGCGCGTGGTGGTGATCGGCGGCAGCGGGCCGGCCTTCTGCGCCGGCCACGACCTGCGGGAGATGCGGGCCGACCCGCGGCGGGAGACGATGGCGGCGCTGTTCGCCCAGTGCTCGGCGCTGATGACGCGCATCGTGCGGCTGCCCCGGCCGGTGATCGCCCGCGTCCACGGCATCGCCACCGCCGCCGGCTGCCAGCTCGTCGCCAGTTGCGACCTTGCGGTCGCTGCCGCCGATGCGCGCTTCGCCACCCCGGGCGTCAATATCGGCCTGTTCTGCTCGACGCCGATGGTCGCCCTGTCACGCGCCGTGCCGCGCAAGGCGGCGATGGAGATGCTGCTGACCGGGGAGATGATCGACGCGCCGCGCGCGCGGGAGATCGGGCTGGTCAACCAGGTCGTGCCGCCGGAGGAGCTGGATGCGGCGGTCGCGGCGCTGGCCGGCCGCATCGCCGCCAAAAGCGCGCTGACCGTCGCGATCGGCAAGGAAGCCTTCTATCGTCAGGCCGAATTGGACCTGGATGCGGCATACCGCTACGCCGCCGAGGTGATGACGCGCAACATGATGGCGCAGGATGCCGCCGAGGGGATCGACGCCTTCCTGGAGAAGCGCGCGCCCTGCTGGGCGGACCGCTGAACGCGAACCGGAGGAGACGCAGATGGATCAGCCGCAGCGAGAGGCGCCGGTCTATGACCGGACGGCGGAGGATGTCGGCAACATCATCGAGTTCGGCCACGTCAACACCCGCGTGCCGGACCAGCAACTGGCCACGCTGTTCTACGTGACCGGCCTGGGGCTGACGCGCGACCCCTATCTGATGACCGGCACCGAGAACATGTGGATCAATGTCGGCACGTCGCAGTTCCACCTGCCGACCGGGCCGGCCCAGGTGACGCGTGGCGTGGTCGGGCTGGTGCTGCCGGACCTCGATGCCCTGCGGACGCGGCTCAAGCGGGTCGCCAGCCGGCTGCGCGGCACGGCGTTTTCGGTCGAGGATCGCGGCGCCAGCGTGGACGTGACCTGCCCCTGGGGCAACCGCATCCGCTGCCACGCCCCGGCGCCGGAGTTCGGCCCGATCGTGCTCGGCATCCCCTATGTCGCCTTCGACGTGGCGCGCGGCACCACCGAGGGCATCGTGCGCTTCTACCGGGAGGTGGTGGGCAGCCAGGCGGCGCGGGATGCCGACGGCACCGCCCGCATCGGGGCGGGGCCCGACACCGTCCTGCTGTACCGGGAGACCGACCGCGTCCTGCCGCCCTATGACGGGCACCACATCCAGGTCTCGCTCGCCGATTTTTCCGGCCCCTACCGCCGGCTGCTGGCGCGCGGGCAGATCACCGAGGAAAGCGACCAGCACCAGTACCGCTTCCAGACCCTGGTCGATCCGGCGAGCGGCGAGACCCTGGCCGAGGTGGAGCACGAGGTGCGGAGCATGCGCCACCCGCTGTTCGCGCGCGTACTGGTCAACCGCAACCCGGCGGCGACCAACCTGCACTACGCGACCGGGCATGAGGCTGCCGCCTGGGCGCAGTTCCCGGCCTGACGAAAAAGGGGCGGCGTCCGATCGGGCGCCGCCCGCAAGTCAGGTAAGGGAACGCCTCGAAAGGCGGACAGGCGGCCAGGGCCGCACCGTCGCGTAAGATGTAGGACATGCGTCTCAACTTACAAATGAACTTCGGGCAAGATGGCAGCAGAGGCATGAACCCGCCAAGACAGGAAACAGCCGGGCCGGTCGCCCAGATCGACCACGTGGTCGTCAACGTGCGTCAGCGGATGGCGGAAGCCGCCGATCTTTACCGCAGGTTGGGCTTTGCCCTTACGCCGCGCGGCCATCACACGCTCGGCTCGATCAACCATCTGGCGATGTTCGGTCCCGACTACCTCGAACTTCTGGGATTGCCGCCGGGCTCGGCGGATCGCATGGAAGTGATGGACTGGCCGGAAGGGCTGACCGGGATCGCCTTCGCGACCGAGGATGCCGATGCGGTCCATGCCGCGCTCAGCGCCGCCGGCGCCCCGGTGCAGCCGCCGCTGGCGTTCTCCCGCCCGGTCGAACTGCCCAGCGGCGCGCGGGATGCGGCGTTCCGCGTGGTCCGCGTGACCCCGGCGGCGACGCCGGCCGGAAGGCTGTTCTTCTGCCAGCACCTGACGCGCGGCCTGGTCTGGCGGGACGAATGGCGCCACCAGCCCAACGGCACGCTCGGCATCGTCGGGGTGGTGATCGCGGCGGCGCAGCCGGAAGGGTATTCGGCGCTGTTCCGGTCCATGTTCGGGGCGGACGCGGTGGCGGCGGTGGCGGGGGGCTGCTGTCTCGCCGCCGGCCTGTCGCGCATCGAGGTGCTGGCGCCGGAGGTGGTGGCCCACCGCTACGGCCCGGCGGCGCCCGACATGGCCGGGCGGCCGGCGGTGATGGCGGCGCTGGTGCTGCGCGTCGCCGATGCCGGCCGCACCGCGGCCGTGTTGCGCGAGGGCGGCATCATGCCGGCTGCCGCAACAGCGGAGCGGGTGCTGGTGCCGGCCGCGGCGGCAATGGGTGTGGCGGTGGATTTCCGTGCCGGCATCCTCGCGTCGGATTGACATCCATTCGTGACGAATCCGCCGCATGAACGGGGACGGACAAGCGGGAGAGGGGAATGTCCGGGCACATCGCCGGCCGCGTCCTGGCGATCGCGGCGGCGGCCGCCCTGGCGGGCTGCGCCGGCCCGCCGGCGCCCCCGGCCGGCGCCGCGGCCGGAGGGCCGATCGGCGCCACGGAATTGCGGGCGCTGTACGCCACCGCGCACCGGGAGGACGGGGTGGTGCTGCACGGTGCCCATGCCGGTGCCCGCTG
>JAKAZX010000133.1 GCA_021826485.1 Pseudomonadota bacterium
CCTCGACGAGGTCGGGCTGCCGGCGGATTTCGCCCGGCGCACGCCGCGCGGCCTGTCCGGCGGGGAGCGGCAGCGCATTGCGATCGCCCGCGCGCTGGCCTGCCAGCCCGATCTGCTGGTGCTCGACGAACCAACCTCGGCGCTCGACGTGCTGGTGCAGGCGCGCATCCTGCACCTGCTCGCACGCTTGCGGCGGGAGCGCGGGCTGACTTTCGTGTTCATCACCCACGACCTTGCGGTGGTGCGCAGCATCGCCGACCATGTCAGCGTGTTCCGGGAGGGCAGGATCATGGAATCCGGCACGGTCGCGGACGTATTCGCGGCGCCGCGCAGCAGCTACACGCGCGACCTGCTGGCCGCGGTGCCGGTGGTGACGGACAGCGAAGCGGCGCTGCGCCAGGAATGGCAGCGATGACCGCGCGGCCGCTGGTGATCCGGGGCGGCCTGGTGCTGGACGGCGCCGGCTTCTTCGGCGCCGCCGATATCCTCATCATCGACGGCAGCATCCGCGCGGTCGGGCCGCCCGGCCTGCCGGCGCCGGACGAGGCCGAGACCGTGGATGCCGCGCGGCGGCTGATCCATCCCGGGCTGGTCAACGCGCACACGCACGGTCACGGCAATCTCGCCCGTTCGCTGGGCGATCGCTGGACGCTCGAACTGCTGCTGGCGGCCGGGCCGTGGCTGTCGGGCTACGACCGCGCCGAGCAGAAGCGGCTGAGTGCCACCATCGGCGCGGCGGAAATGGTGCTGAAGGGGTGCACCGCCTGCTATGACCTGTTCGTGGAACTGCCCGGCCCGACCGAGGACGGCATCGCCGCGGTGGCCGAGGCCTATGACGCGGTCGGCATGCGGGCGGTGATCGCGCCGATGGTCGCCGACCTGACGCTGTACGAGGCGATCCCCGAGCTGCTCGCCGCCCTGCCAACGGAGCTGGGGCAGAGCGTCGGCGGCCAGCGCATGCCGGCATGGCAGGACACGGTGGCGCGGCTGCGCGCCATCCTGCGGTCCTGGCGGTTCGACACGGCGCGGCTGCGCCCGGCGGTTGCGCCGACCATCCCGCTGCATTGCCGCGACCCGTTCCTGCGCGCCTGCCGCGACCTGGCGGAGGAATTCGGGGTCGGCCTGCACAGCCATGTCGCCGAATCGAAAATCCAGGCGGTGGTCGGCCGGCGCCGCTACGGCCGTTCGCTGGTCGCGCATCTGGAGGCGCTGGGGCTGCTCGGCCCGCGCTTCACGGCGGCGCACGGCGTCTGGCTGGACACGGAGGATATGCGCCGCCTTGCCGCCCACGGCGCCTCGGTCGCGCACAATCCGGCCAGCAACATGCGGCTCGGCAGCGGCATCGCCGACATGTCCGGCATGCTGGCGGCCGGGGTGAATGTCGGCCTGGGCACCGATGCGGCGACCTGTTCGGACAATCTGAACATGTATGTCGGGATGCAGTTCGCCGCCGCCTCCTCCCACGCGCACGGGGCCGACATAAGGCGCTGGGTGACGTCCGCCCAGGTGTTCGCCGCCGCCACCACCGGCAGCGCGCAGGCCCTCGGCTTCGCCGGGATCGGCCGGGTACAGCCCGGTTACGCGGCCGATCTGGTGTTCCTCGACCTCGACGCCCCGACGCTGATCCCGCTCACGGATCCGGTGAACCAACTGGTGCTGGGGGAGGATGGAACCAGCGTGGAGGCAGTGATGATCGGCGGGCGGTTCGTGGTGCGGCAGCGCCGGCTGCTGACCGTGGACCTGCCGGCGCTGGCCTCCCGGGCGGCGGCGGTGCGCGCGGAGCTGGATGCGCGCGGCGCGGCGAAGCGGCAGACCTTCGAATGCGTCGCCCCGGTGCTGGCCGATTTCTGCCCCGCGCTCGCCGCCACCCCCTGGCCCGTCAACCGCTGGTGCGGCTGCTGAGCGCGGCTTCACGCCCGGCGGGCGGCGTGGCAGGCTGCCGCGTCATGGCAAAACGGCAGGATGCCGCGCAGCAGATCGGCCTGCTCGATATCCCCGCCGGGCCGGCGCGCACGCCGACCGGCGCGGACGGGCATCGCGAGCGGCTGCGCACCCGCCTGCTGACCGCTGGCCCCGATGCGCTCGCCGACCATGAGCTGCTGGAGGCGCTGCTGTTTCTCGCGGTGCTGCGGCGCGACACCAAGCCGATTGCGCGGGAGCTGATCGCCCGGTTCGGCAGTTTCGCCGCGGTGATCGCCGCCCCGCCGGCTGAGCTCGCCACGGTCGCCGATGTCGGTCCCTCGGTGGTCGCCGCGATCAAGACGGTCCAGGCCGCCGCCCTGCGCCTCGCGCGGGCGGAGGTGAAGTCGCACCAGCCGGTGCTGAACAACTGGGACCGGCTGATGGACTATCTGAATGCGGTCATGGCGCGCGAGCGCGTCGAGCAGTTCCGCGTCCTGTTCCTCGACACCCGGAACCGCCTGCTGGCCGACGAGGCGCAGAGCCGCGGCACGGTCAACCACACGCCGGTCTATCCCCGCGAAGTGGTAAAGCGGGCGCTGGAGCTGAATGCGACCGCGCTGATCCTGGTCCACAACCACCCGAGCGGCGATCCCACGCCCTCCTCCGAGGACGTGGCGATGACGCGGGAGATCCGCGACGCCGCCCGCGCCCTCTCGGTGGTGCTGCACGACCACGTCATCGTCGGTAACGGGCGCTGGCTCAGTTTCCGGCGCGAAGGGCTGCTGTAGCTATCCCGCCAGCACGTGCCCGGCGACCTCATGCCCGCCCACCCAGATCAACCGCAGCGCCACCCCGAGCACGATCAGCAGGCCGAGCCAGGCGAGCCAGCGCAGGCGTGTCAGCAGCCGGGCGACCAGATCGGCGGCGACGCCCATCAGCACGACCGACAGGCCGAGGCCGGCGACCAGCACCCAATAATGCCCCGCGGCGGCGCCGGCGACGGCGAGCACGTTGTCCAGGCTCATCGACACGTCGGCCAGCACGATCTGGACCATCGCCGCCCGCAGCGTCTTCGGCACCGCGCCGGCATGGGGATGGGACGGGCCGCGCAGCTCGCGGTACATGCGCCAGGCCACCCACAGCAGCAGCAGCCCACCGGCCAGCAGCAGCCCGACGATTTCCAGCAGCCGCAGCGCGACCGCGCCCAGGGCGATGCGCAGCACCGCGGCGGCCCCGATGCCGACCAGGATGGCCAGCCGGCGCTGCCGGTCCGGCAGGCCTGCCACCGCCATGCCGACCACGACCGCATTGTCGCCGGCCAGCGTCAGGTCGATCAGCACAACCTGCAGCAGGGCGGCCAGTTCATGCAGCAGCGGCGGTCACTCCTCGGCGGGCGGCGTCCGCGGCGTCAGTCGGCGGCCATGTAGGGCGCCAGCGCGGCCCGCCACTCATCGCGGAACGGAACCGCGCGCCGCGTCGTGGTGTCGATCACCGCCAGCACCGTCAGGGCACGTCCGGTCAGCACGTCGCCCTGCCACAGCCGCTGGCGGAAATCGAAGGACTTGGTGCCGATGCGGGCGACCTCGGTCTCGATGCGGATTTCGCCCGGCCAGTTCATCTCGCGCAGGAAGTCCAGCTCCAGGCGGGCGATCACCACCACGTGCCCCTCGGCGGGCGCCAGCAGGCCGGTGGCGCGCGCCAGTTCGGAGCGGCCGGCCTCGCACATCACGGCATAGACGGCGTTGTTGACGTGGCCGATCGCATCGGTGTCGCAGTAGCGCAGCACCTGCGTCGTGACGAAGGGGGCCGGCACGTCCGCTCAGCCGGCCGGGGACGGCTTGTCCAGGCCGGCGGGGGAGTAGGTGAACACCTCCACCCCGTCCGCGGTGACGCCGACCATGTGTTCGAACTGCGACGACAGGCTGCGGTCGCGGGTGACGGCGGTCCAGCCGTCGTCCAGCACCTTCACCTCCGGCCGGCCGGCATTCACCATCGGCTCGATGGTGAAGAACATGCCGGGGCGCAGCACCGGCCCGTCGCCCGGGCGGCCGAAATGCAGCACGTTGGGCGCCTCGTGGAAGCGCCGCCCGATGCCGTGGCCGCAGAAATCGCGCACCACGCTGAACCGGTGCGCCTCCACATAAGTCTGGATGGCGTGGCCGACATCGCCCAGCGTCGCGCCGGGGCGGACGGCGCGCACGCCGCGCATCAGCGCCTCGTGCGTCACCTCGATCAGGTTGCGCGCCCGGGTGGAGGGGGTGCCGGCGCAGAACATCCGGCTGGTGTCCCCGTGCCAGCCGTCCAGCACCACCGTCACGTCGATGTTCAGGATGTCCCCCGGCTCCAGCCGCCGGTCGCCCGGAATGCCGTGGCAGACCACGTGGTTGATCGAGGTGCAGATGGATTTCGGGAAGCCGCGGTAGTTCAGCGTCGCCGGGATCGCGCCGTGGTCGATCATGAAGTCGTGGCACAGCCGGTCGAGTGCAGCGGTACTGACGCCGGGGCGGACATGGGGCGCGATCATGTCCAGCGTTTCGGCGGCCAGCCGGCCGGCCGCCCGCATGCCGGCGAAATCCTCCATCGTGTGGATCGTGATGCGCCTTGCGTCGCTGCCGCCGTCCATCCAACCGCTCCGTCGCTGCGGCGCCGCCCGAGCCTGCCGGCCCGGACCCGCCCGGTCGCCGCCAACATGCGCAAGCGACCCGCGCCGCGCAAGGCCGCCGGCCGCGCGACGCGGCGAGGGGTCAGCGGCTGGCCAGTTCCCCGGCCTCGATGTGCTGCACCGAACAGGCGTAGTGGTGGCGCAACAATGCGGCGCAGAATCCCCGCGCCTCGGTCTGGCTCACGCCGCTCAGCACCGCATGAAACTGCGGATGGCGGTGGGTGCCGGCCATCTCGATCCGCACCTCCCCGTCCTCGCCGCGGCGGCCGAGCGCGGCGGCGGCATGGGCGGCTGCTTCGCTGGCGAAGCCGCCGGTTTGCGCCATCCAGCCATGATGCAGCCGCGCATGCGTCGCGGCGGCCTGGATCGCCGTCCCATCCAGCGTCGCCGCCTGGGCGCTGGCGACCAGCAGGCTGCCGCCGTGGCCGTCATGGCCGTGGCCGACCGGCACGCCCATCTCGGCGAATCCCTGGTCGAGCAGCGCTGCCATGTGCAGGTCGCGCTCGCCCGGCCGGGCCGCGCCCAGCACCACGCCGATCAGCCGCACCTCCCCGCGCACCGCCGAGGTGACGAGGTTGAAGCCGGCCGCCTCGATATAGCCGGTCTTGATCCCGTCCGCGCCCGGATAGCTCTGCAGCAGGTGGTCGTGGTTCAGGATGGTCCGGCCGTGGAAGACGAAGGAGGGGGTGGAGAAATAGTGGTATTCGTCGGGGAAGTCCTGGACCAGATGGCGGGCCAGCATGGCCAGGTCCCGCGCCGTCGTCGTCTGCTCGGCATTCGGCAGGCCGGAGGCGTTGCGGAACGTCGTGCGCGTCATGCCCAGGGCGCGGGCGCGCAGAGTCATCATCTGGGCGAACCGCGACTCATCCCCGCCCAGCAATTCGCCGAGCGCCGCTGCCGCATCATTGGCGGACTTGGTGACGAGGCCGAGGATCGCCTGTTCCAGCGTCAGCCGGGTGGCCGGCGTGAGCCCGAGCTTGGAAGGCGCCATCGAGGCCGCGTGCGGCGAGACCGGCACCGGGCTGTCGAGCGACAGCCGGCGGTCCCGCAGCGCCTCGAACACCATATAGAGGGTCATCATCTTGGTCAGGCTGGCCGGGTAGCGCGGCTCGTCGGCGTTGACGGCGCTCAACACGTTGCCGGTGGCGGCGTCGATGACGATGGAGCTGTAGCGCTCGGAGCCGATCTGCGCATGGGCCGGGCGGCCCGCCACGGCGAGGGCCATAAAGCAGATCGCCACGAACGCCGCACCTTGCCCGACGACATGCGCCAGACGCATCACGCCTGCGCGAATTCGAGCGCGCAACGCTTCCATTGCCGAACCTTCCCGCCAACTGCCGTGCTGCTTCTTAGCCGGCGCGACTCGTGGCTGTCCAGCAGGAAGCGCCGAAAAACCGACGTGGTTGAACGGCTTACTGGCCGGTCCTACAGCGCGAAACCATTCCCGCCACGCAGCGGTCCGGCGATGTCTGTCCTGCGTTCAGCCATTTTGCACTGCACAAAGTCGTGCTTGACCCGATACGGGACCCTCCCTATGTTCGCCGTTGTGCAGTGCAGCAAAAGCGTTCGGTGGCGTGCACGGGTGAGCCGGTCCGATGTCGCCCGAACCCGTCGGGGAACGCAACCAAGAAGGAAGTGAGCGATGGCGGGACGGAAAGTGGGCGAGGCGATCCAGATCGAGGCGGCGGCGGAGCCGATGGCGGCCCTGCCGGCGCCGGAGCGGCCTGCCCAGGCGGCATTCGCGTCGGCGGCCAGCACCGCGGCGCAGTTCGACAAGGCGAATTCGGAGGTGAAGGCGAACATGGAGAAGGCAATGAAGACGGCGGAAGAACTGGTCACGTTCGGCCAGGGCAACTACGAGGCGATGGTGAAGTCCAGCCAGATCTGGGCCGCCGGCGTGCAGGACCTCGGCAAGCAGGTCGCGGCCAGCGCCCAGGCGCAGGTCGATCAGACGCTGGCGACGCTGAAGGCGTTCGCCGGCGTGAAGTCGCTCAAGGAAGCGATCGAGCTGCAGTCCAGCCTCGCCCGCTCCTCGGTGGAGAAGGCGGTGGCCGAGACCGGCAAGCTGACCGACGCCTCCCTGAAGCTCGCCGAGCAGACGCTGGCGCCGATCACGGCCCGCGTCTCCCTGGCCGCGGAGCGCTTCGGCCGCGCCGTCTGAACGCTGCCGGCTGCAGCGGCTATTGCGGAACCGCCGGCCCCGGGGGCATCCCGGGGCCGGCGGTTTGGCGTTTGTGGCCCTTGCGTCGGGCGCCCCGGCGCCCAAGCTGACCGGGCGGACGGTCGGCAAGGCGCGCAGAATCCGCGCGATGCCCTTTTCCCGGCCGCCCGGATTTCGATATCCTGCGGGGAAGGGCCGTTCAGGCGCCGATGCTGCGGGTTGCCGCGGGGCGGGCGCAGGGCGGCCGGAGACGAGTGGACGCAACGATGAGCGACGGCGACAAGCGCAAGGATGACGGACGCAACGACGGCAGCGACGGCCCGACCACCGGGGTGGTGGTCAAGGCCCGGCCGAAGACGCGCAAGCCCGCCATGTACAAGGTCCTGATGCTCAACGACGACTACACGCCGATGGAATTCGTCGTCCACGTCCTGGAGCGCTTCTTCCAGAAATCGCGGGAGGAGGCGACGCGGATCATGCTGCACGTCCATCGCCGCGGCGTCGGCGTCTGCGGCGTGTTCACATACGAAGTGGCCGAAACCAAGGTGACGCAGGTGATGGACCTGGCGCGCCAGAACCAGCACCCGCTGCAATGCACGATCGAAAAGGAATAGGGCGAGAAGGCGTAGGGCGGCGTGCCGGCCGGACGCTTTCGGGCCGCAAGATCGGCCGGATGGCCGGGTCGTGCTGCACCTCTCCGAGTTTTAAGTGATCAGGGGATGACAAGCCGGGGCCGCTGGGTTCACCATCCGGCAAATACGGCAGTGCATCGTGAACCCGGCGGCCCGATCCGGCAGGCCGGCTGCCGCGTAGAGACGCAGCAGAGGGACGGGGCGGGTCCGCCACCCCGCGGCTGGCACCGAATGCGGACGGACTGATCTGTTGGCAAGGAGCGTCGGACGACCATGCTCTCGCGAAATCTCGAACAGACGCTCCATCGCGCCCTGTCGTATGCCAGTGAACGCAAGCACGAATACGCGACGCTGGAGCATCTTCTGCTCGGCCTGGCCGAGGATAGCGATGCCGCCACCGTGCTGCGCGCCTGCGGCGTCGATCTGGAGCGGCTGCGCGGCGACCTCGTCGAGTTCCTCGACAAGGACCTGGCCGGGCTGGCCACCGACCGGCCGGGCGACCCGAAGCCGACCGCCGGCTTCCAGCGCGTGGTGCAGCGCGCCGCCATCCACGTCCAGTCCTCCGGCCGCGACGAGGTGACCGGGGCCAACGTGCTGGTGGCCCTGTTCTCCGAACGCGAGAGTCACGCCGTCTATTTCCTGCAGACCCAGGACATGACGCGCCTGGACGCGGTGAACTTCATCAGCCACGGCATCGCCAAGGCGCCGGGCCGCGGGCAGGCCCGCCCGGTCCAGGGCGCGTCCGAAGGCCATGAGCAGGAGCGGGAGGAGAAGCCGTCCCGCCGTGGCCAGGACGCGCTGACCAACTACTGCGTCAATCTCAACAAGAAGGCGATGGCCGGGAAGATCGACCCGCTGATCGGGCGCGAGAGCGAGATCGAGCGGACCATCCAGATCCTCTGCCGGCGGACCAAGAACAACCCGCTCTATGTCGGCGACCCCGGCGTCGGCAAGACCGCGATCGCCGAGGGGTTGGCCAAGCGCATCGTCGAGGTCGACGTGCCGGAGGTGCTGGCGAAATCCACCATCTACGCGCTCGACATGGGCGCATTGCTGGCCGGCACCCGCTACCGCGGCGATTTCGAGGAGCGGCTGAAGGCGGTGGTGACGGAACTGGAGGCGCAGCCGCACGCGGTGCTGTTCATCGACGAGATCCACACCGTGATCGGCGCCGGCGCCACCAGCGGCGGGGCGATGGATGCGTCGAACCTGCTGAAGCCGGCGCTCGCCTCCGGCACGCTGCGCTGCATCGGCAGCACCACCTACAAGGAATTCCGCAACTACTTCGAGAAGGACCGCGCGCTGGTCCGCCGCTTCCAGAAGATCGACGTGAACGAGCCGACGCCCGAGGATGCGGTGAAGATCCTGCGCGGGCTGAAGGTGAACTACGAGAAGCACCACAAGGTGCGCTACACCGACGAGGCGATCCGCGCCGCCGTCGAGCTGTCGGCCAAGTACATCCACGACCGCAAGCTGCCCGACAAGGCCATCGACGTGATCGACGAGGTGGGCGCGAGCCGGATGCTGCAACCCGAGCACAAGCGCCGCAAGACGGTGACGCTGCGCGACGTGGAGGAGATCGTCGCCAAGATCGCCCGCATCCCGCCCAAAAGCGTCTCGGCCGATGACAAGGAGACGCTGCGCAACCTGGAACGCGACCTGCGCAGCATGGTGTTCGGACAGGACAAGGCGATCGAGGCGCTGTCCGCCGCCATCAAGCTGTCGCGCGCCGGCCTGCGCGATGCCGAAAAGCCGATCGGCAACTACCTGTTCAGCGGGCCGACCGGCGTCGGCAAGACCGAGGTGGCGCGGCAGCTTGCCAGCACGCTCGGCATCGAGCTGATCCGCTTCGACATGAGCGAATACATGGAGCGGCATTCGGTCTCCCGCCTGATCGGCGCGCCGCCCGGCTATGTCGGCTTCGACCAGGGCGGCCTGCTGACCGACGCGATCGACCAGCATCCGCACGCGGTCCTGCTGCTGGATGAGATCGAGAAGGCGCATCCCGACCTGTTCAACATCCTGTTGCAGGTGATGGACCACGGCAAGCTGACCGACCACAACGGCAAGACCGTGGATTTCCGCAACGTCATCCTGATCATGACGACGAATGCCGGCGCCGCCGACATGGCGAAGGAGGCGATCGGCTTCGGCCGCGAC
>JAKAZX010000134.1 GCA_021826485.1 Pseudomonadota bacterium
GAACTATCGCGGCGAGGTGCTGCGCCCGACGCCGGACGATCCGGATGCGGTGGTGCCCGGCCTGATGGCGGTGGGGGAGGCGGCGTGCGTCTCCGTCCACGGCGCCAACCGGCTCGGCACCAACTCGCTGCTCGATCTGGTCGTGTTCGGCCGCGCCGCCGCGCATCGCGCGGCGGAGACGGTGCAGCCCGGCGCCAGCCAGAAGCCGCTGCCGCCCAAGGCGGGAGAGGCGGCGCTGGACCGGCTGGACCGCACGCGCCACGCCAAGGGCGGCGCGCCGGTGGCGGAGCTGCGGCTGGAAATGCAGCGCACCATGCAGGGCCACGCCGCGGTGTTCCGCAACGACGCCAGCCTCACGCAGGGCATGGAGCGGATGCACGCCGTGTGGGCGCGGCTGGATGACATGGCGGTGGCCGACCGCAGCATGATCTGGAATTCCGATCTGGTGGAGGCGTTGGAACTGCACAACCTGATGGCCAACGCGATGACCACGATGGCCGGGGCGGAGGCGCGCAAGGAAAGCCGCGGCGCGCATGCGCAGGACGATTATCCGGAACGCGATGACGAACACTGGATGAAGCACACGCTCGCCTGGTGTGCCGAGGACGGCAACGTGCGGCTGGACTACCGCCCGGTGCGCATGCAGACGCTGACCAACGAGGTTTCCGTGTTTCCGCCGAAGAAGCGGGTTTACTGAGCGGCCGCCGAACGCCGCCCAACGCAGGATTTGACGCAATGGCCGAATTCACCCTTCCCGCCAACAGCAAGGTGCGCGCCGGCAGGACGCATGCGGCGCCGTCGGGGGCGAAGCGGGTGCGGGCGTTCAAGATCTATCGCTGGAATCCCGATGACGGCGAGAACCCGCGCACCGACACCTACGAAATCGACCTCGACGCCTGCGGGCCGATGGTGCTCGACGCGCTGATCAAGATCAAGAACGAGGTCGATGCCACGCTGACCTTCCGCCGTTCCTGCCGGGAAGGCATCTGCGGCAGTTGCGCGATGAACATCGACGGCACCAACACGCTCGCCTGCCTCAAGCCGATCGAGGAGGTGAAGGGCACGGTCGCCATCTATCCGCTGCCGCACATGGCGGTGGTGAAGGACCTGGTGCCCGACCTGTCGCAGGCCTATGCGCAGTTGCGCAGCATCGAGCCGTGGTTGCAGGCGGACACGCCGGCGCCGCCGGATGCCGAGCGGCTGCAAAGCCCGGAGGAACGGCACAAGCTGGACGGGCTGTGGGAGTGCATCCTCTGTTTCTGCTGCACCACGTCCTGCCCGAGCTACTGGTGGAACGGCGACCGCTATCTCGGCCCCGCGGTGCTGCTGGCGGCCCATCGCTGGATCAGCGACAGCCGCGACGAGCGCACCGGGGAACGGCTGGATGCCTTGCAGGACCCGTTCAAGCTGTATCGCTGCCACACCATCATGAACTGCACGCAGACCTGCCCGAAGGGGCTGAACCCGGCCAAGGCGATCGCCGAGATCAAGCAACTGCTGCTGGAGCGGGCCGGATGATGTGGCGCCGCGGTGCCGCGGGCTGACGCATGTTCGCCGGCGACGTCGCGACACCCGAGGGACGGCGGCGGGCCTGGCTCGACAGCCTGCTGGTCGATCATGCCGTGTTCCGCACGGTGTGGGACAATTTCGCGCCGGTGGTGCCGGGCCGCCTCTATCGCTGCAACCATCCCACGCCCGGGCGGCTGGCGGCGCTGGCGCGGCGCTACGGGCTGCGCACCGTGATCAACCTGCGCGGCGCGCGGCGCTGCGGGTCCGATGCGCTGTCGCGTGACGCGGCGCGGCAGCTCGGCCTCGAACACATCGACATGGCCTTCGAGAGCCGCGGCGCGCCGCACCGGGACCGCATCCTGCGGTTTCACGCCATCTATGCCGCGATGACGGCGCCGGCCTTGATGCACTGCAAATCGGGCGCCGACCGCGCCGGCCTCGCCGCCGGCCTCGCGCTGCTGTTCGAAGGCGGCAGCGCCCGCGATGCGCTGCGCCAGCTTTCCTGGCGGTTCGGCCATTTCCGCGGCTCGCCGACCGGCGTGCTCGACGCGTTCTTCCTGCATTACGCGGCGACCGGGGAGGGGCGGATGCCCTTCCTCGACTGGGTGCGCAGCGTATACGACGAGCACGCATTGCGGGCGAGTTTCCGCGCGCACGGGCTGGCCACCTTCCTGACCGACCGGGTGCTGGCCCGCGAGTAGCACCGCCGGTCAGTCGGCGGGCAGCAGCCGGGCGATCGTCACCACCCGCTCGGTCCGGTCCTCCAGCTCCGTCGTGGTCGGCACGACATAGCGCGCGAACGGCAGCAGGCCGGTGGCGGGCAGATAGGCGCGGCCCGGATCGGCGATCCACACCTCCGCCGTCGCCGCCATGCGCCGCAGCCAGGGCAGGATGTGGCGCGTCATCGGCGCCTCGTAACAGACATCGCCGGCCAGGATCAGGTCCCAGCGGCAATCGCTGCCCACCGCGTCGCCCGCCAGCACCGTCACCGTCGCCCCGTTCAGCGCGGCATTGAGGGCGATCGCCGCGGCGGCGAGCGGGTCGATCTCGGTCGCTTCCACCCGGGCGGCACCGGCGCGCGCCGCGGCGATGCCGGCCAGGCCGCACCCCGCTGCGAAATCGAGCACGCGGAGGGCCCGCAGCCGGTCCGGCGAATCGATGATGAACCGCGCCAGCGCCTGCCCGCCCGGCCAGGCGAAGGCCCAGAACGGCGGGTCGATGCCGGTCGCCCGCAGCCACGTCTCGCTCGCCTGCCAGATCGGCGTGATGCGGGTCGCCAGGTGCAGCGTGATCTCCGGCACCAGCGGCGGCTGCGCTTGGGCGGTATGGGCCAGGATGAAGGCGGCGGCGTCCGTCACATCCGGCCGAGCAGGATGGCGAGGCCCACCGCCAGCCCGAATTCCCGGTTGGCCCGGAACAGCCGCAGGCAGCCCGCCGGGTCGTCGATGTCGAGCCGCCACACCTGCCAGGCGAGCAGCCCCGCCGGCAGCACCAGTGCGGCGAAGAACGCCGCCGACAGCCCGGCGAGCGCCCCGGCGAGCGCCAGTGCGGCGATGGTCGCGGCGGCGGTGAGGGCCAGGAACGGGCGGGTGCGCGGGCCGAACAGCCGGGCGGTGGAGCGGACGCCGATCAGCGCGTCGTCCTCGCGGTCCTGATGGGCGTAGATCGTGTCGAAATACAGGTCCCACAGCACCGCGGCGCCGTAGATCGTCCAGAATCCGGGGCCGAACCGCCCGGTCGCCGCCACCCAGCCGAGCGGTGCGCCGAAGCCGAAGGTGAAGCCCATGACCAGTTGCGGCCACCACGTCACCCGCTTGGCCAGCGGGTAGAGGCCGACCAGCAGCAGCGAGGCCGCCCCCAGCGCCTGCGCGTGGGGGTTCAGTTGCAGCAGGATCAGCAGGCCCAGCAGCAGCAGCGCCAGCAGGAACCCCGCCGCCTGCCGCATCCTGAGCGTGCCGGCGGCCAGCGGCCGGCCGGCGGTGCGGGTGACCCGGCGGTCCAGGTCGCGGTCCCACATGTCGTTGACCACGCAGCCCGCCGACCGCATCACCACGCTGCCGAGCGCGAATAGCGCCAGCAGCCGCAGCGTCGGCCAGGGCGGCAGGCCGCCGAGCAGGATCGACCACAGGCCGGGCAGGAACAGCAGCCACGCGCCGATCGGCCGGTCCAGCCGCGCCAGCAGGGCATAGGCGGCGAGGCCGCGCGGCAGCCGCGCCACCCAGCCGGTTGCCACGATGTCGGTATGTGCGGCCATCGCTGCTAATGTCGCCCCCGCCATGTCCGGGTCAATCCGCCTGCATCTTCCCGCCGCGCTGCACGAGGGCGCCGAGGTCGCCGGCAGCCCCGGCCAGGCGCACTACCTCGGCACCGTCATGCGCCGTGCCGCGGGTGCGGAGCTGCGCCTGTTCAACGCGCGGGACGGGGAGTGGCTGGCGCATATCGCGGCCCTCGGGCGGGACCGGGTGCGGTTCGCGGTGGCGCGGCAGCTTCGCCCGCCGGAACCGGAGCCGGACCTGTGGCTCGCCTTCGCGCTGCTGAAGCGCGACGCGACCGACCTCGTGGTGCAGAAGGCGACCGAACTCGGCGCGGCCGAACTGCGGCCGGTGTTCACCGCCCGCAGCAACACCGCGCGGATGAACGCCGACCGCATGGCCAGCATCGCGACCGAGGCGGCGGAGCAGTGCGAGCGGCTGAGCGTGCCGCCGGTCGCCGCCCCGGCGACGCTGGTGGCGCTGCTGGACGGCTGGCCGCCGGAACGTCCCCTGTTCGCGGCGATCGAGCGGGCCGCTGCGCCGCCATTGCGCCCGGCGGCGGGACCGGCCGGCCTGCTGGTGGGACCGGAGGGCGGGTTTGCGCCGGTGGAGCTTGACGAACTCGCCCGCCGCCCCTTTGTGAAGCGGGCGTCGCTCGGTCCGCGCGTGCTGCGGGCCGAGACGGCGGCCATCGTCGGGCTGGCGCTGTTGCAGGCGCCGGGCGGTGGATAGACCGACCACCACGCCGCGCGCGAACCAAACGGAAACCAGATGTCGAATCCCGGAGAGGCCGACGACACGCCGATCACGTCGGTCCGCCAGCTTGCCGACTACATCGCGGCGGGCTGCAAGCCGCCCGAACGCTTTGCGATCGGCACCGAGCACGAGAAGTTCGGCTTCCGCTTCAGCGATTTCACCCCGCCGCCCTACGCGCCCGAGGGCATCCGCGCGGTGCTGGAAGGGATGGCGACGGACGGCTGGACGCCGATCCTGGACGGCGACAACCCGATCGGCCTGAAGCGCGACGCCGCCTCCGTCTCGCTGGAGCCGGCCGGGCAGCTCGAACTGTCGGGCGGGCCGCTCGGCACGCTGCACGAAACCCGCGCCGAGTTCGCCGCCCATTTCGCCGCAGTACGCGACGCCGCGACGCCGCTCGGCCTCGGGTTCGCGCCGCTCGGCTTCCATCCCACCGCCAGCCGGGACGCGATGCCCTGGATGCCGAAGGGCCGCTACGCGATCATGCGCCGCTACATGCCGCGCGTCGGGCGCCTCGGCCTCGACATGATGACGCGCACCTGCACGGTACAGGTGAATCTCGACTACAGTTCTGAAGCGGACATGGTGCGCAAGCTGCGCGTGTCGCTGGCATTGCAGCCGGTGGCGACTGCGCTGTTCGCCAATTCGCCGTTCACCGAGGGGCGGCCCAACGGCTTTCTGTCGTACCGCGCGCATGTCTGGACGGACACCGACCCCGACCGCACCGGCATGCCGGCGACGTTCTTTGCCGAGGGATTCGGCTTCGAGCGCTATGTCGAATGGCTGCTTGATGTTCCGATGTATTTTGTCAATCGCAATGGTCGCTATGTCGATCTTGCCGGAATCCCGTTCCGGCGCTTCATGGAAGGCGCGGCGGGTGATGTCGGCCCGGCGACGGTGGGCGATTTCGCCGATCACATGACGACGGCATTCACCGATGTGCGGATCAAGCGGTTCCTGGAAATGCGCGGGGCGGATGCCGGCACGCCGGAGATGATGCTCGCGCAGTCGGCGCTGTGGGTCGGGCTGCTCTACGACGATGCCGCCCTGACCGCGGCGGAGGCGCTGCTGCGCGGTCGCGCTTGGCAGGATTTTGCGGCGTTGCGCGCGCAGGTTCCGCAGCACGCACTGGCGACGCCCTGGCAGCGCGGCACGCTGCGCGACCTGGCGGCGGACGTGGTCGCGATCGCGCGGGACGGATTGCGCGCCCGCCGCCGCCGCGATGCCGGCGGCGCGGATGAGAGCGTCTATCTCGCCCCGCTGGAGGCAATCGCAGCCGGTTCGCCGACGCAGGCTGAACATTGGTTGACACAGTATCATGGTGCCTGGGGCGGCGACGTGCGGCCGATCTTTGCAGCCGCTGCCACCTGATATTCTTTCCGGGCACGCTAAACCGCTTGCCAACTGATTGGCGGGCGCGGTCTTATCCGCGCATGCTTGCGCGTCCATCCCAGCCGTCCCAGATCTCTGCTTCGCTGTTCAGCGGCGATGCGGTGGTGGTGCGGCTGCGCCTGATCGGGCAGATGGAAGCCTGGGCGCTGACCAGCGAAAGCGTGCTGCCGAACGGCCGCAAGACGCGCGCGCTGCTTGCGGTCCTGGCGCTGTCGGCGCCCCGGCCGGTGCTGCGCGGCCGTCTCGCCGAACTGCTCTGGAGCCGCCGGCCGGAGGAGCAGGCGCGCGCGTCGCTGCGCCAGGAAATCCATCGGCTGCTGGAAACGCTCGGCCCGCTGGGGCCGCATCTGCTGCAGATCACGCGCGACCATCTGGCGCTGCGCCCTGGCGCCGCCTGGGTGGATGTGGAGGAGGTGCTGCGCGCGACGCCGCTGAAATCGGCGGCGCTGTCGCTGCTGGACGGGGAGTTGCTGGAAGACCTCGATGGCGTCGATGCCGCCTTCGACGCCTGGCTGATGGGCGAGCGCGAGCGCCTGCGCGACCGGGCACGCGCGATCGCCGAAGTGCTGCTGCGCGAACAGTCCGACCCCGACGGCGTGATCGCCGCGGCGCAGCAACTGCTGGCGATCGACCGCACGCATGAAGGCGCGTGGCGGGCGCTGATGCGCTCATACGCCGCGCGTGGCGAACGCGGCATGGCGATCCAGGCCTATGAGCGATGCCGCAGCGTGCTGGCCGAACAACTCGATGCCCAGCCGTCGGAGGAGACGGCGCGGCTGGTCGCCGAACTGCGCGCGGCCGGCGCCGCGCGGCCGGCCTCGCAGCCCGCACAGCCCGCCGAGCCGCCCCCGCCGGTGCGCAGCGAACCGCGCAGCGAACCGCGGGCCGAGCAGGGCACCGAGCAGCGCGGCGGCGCACGCGTCGGGGTCATGCCGCTGCAACTGATCGGCACGACGGAGGCGGAGGCGCATCTGGGCACCGGGCTTGCGGAGGAGATCACCACCGCGCTGGCCCGCTTCCGCTGGATGTTCCTGGTGTCGTCAAGCTCGCTCGCGCGGCTCGCCACGCAGACGCGCGACGAGACCGCGATCCGCCGCGCCTTCGACATCCATTTCCTGCTGGACGGCAGCATCCAGCGCATCCAGGGACGGATCCGCGTGTCGATGCGGCTGCTCGATCTGCGCATGGGCAATCAGGTCGTCTGGTCGCGCCGCTTCGACCGGCCGCCCGGCGACCTGCTGGCCCTGCAGGACGAGATCGCCGCGGAGGTGGTGGCGCAGATCGACCCGGAAATCCTGCTGATCGAGTCGCAGCGCGTGATGTCGCGTCCGGTCGCCGGCGCGACCGCCTACGACCTGCTGCTGCGTGCCCTGGCGCTGTTCGACCGGCTGGACCGTGCGGTGTTCATCCAGGCCGGCGACCTGCTGCGCCGCGCGATCTCGACCGAGCCGGACTACGCCGCGGCGCATGCGTGGTACGCGTGGTGGCATACCGTGATGGTCGGGCAGGACTGGTCGGTCGATCCGGCGGCCGACATCGTGCGCGCCGGCCAGCTTGCCGAGCGCGCGGTGATGCTCGATCCGCAGGACGCCAAGGCGCTGACGATGGCGGGCCATATCCGCGCCTATCTGCACCGGCGGCTGCGCGAGGCGCTGTCGCTGCATGAGCGTGCGCTGGCGCTGAACCCGAATCTGGCGATGGCGTGGGGCTTCTCCGGCATCGCGTTCGCCTATCTGGGCGACCTGGCGGAGGCGGAGCGGCGGTTGCAGCGGCACAGGAAGCTCTCGCCGCTCGATCCGCACGGCTATTACTTCGAAACCGGCGCCTGCTTCGTCGCGCTGCTGCGCGGCGACCACGAGCTGGCGGTGACGATCGGCCGCAGCGTGAGCGAGGGGACGCCGGCCTTCTCGGCGGCCTGCAAGCCGTATCTCGCAGCACTCGGCCATCTCGGTCTGACGGCGGAGATCGAGACCGTGCGGGAACGCCTGCTCAAGCTCGAACCCGGCTTCACCGTGCGCCGGTTCATGCGCACCTGCCCGTTCGAGAATCAGGACCAGCGGGCGCATTACGCGGCCGGGCTGACCGCCGCGGGCCTGCCGGAATAGGCGCGCTCAGCCGCCAGCCTCGCCGTCGTCGCCCTTGCGGCGCTTGCGCGCGGCGGCGGCATACATGCCGCGCGGCCGCCGTTCCATGACATTGGGGCGGACCACCGTGTCGTAATAGTCGTCCCAGTCCTCGGGGCGGAATTGCTCGATCCGCGGCTGAATCTCGTAGTCGTTCAGTCCGGCATCGTCGAGCACCTCGCGCGGCAGCGGCTGCACCTGCAGAAGCGGGAAATCGGCGCGGAACTCGATCGGCGCGTTGGTCCTGGTCAGCCGCATGTTGGTGATCAGCGGGCCGAACCAGCGATCCGTCTCGATGACACCCTCGAACAGCTCATAGGCGCCGTGCCGCGGCAGGTTGGCGCAGGGGCGCACCAGCAGGCTCCAGCCCGGCGCGGTGCGCGCGATCAGCCCGGTCCACATCTGCATCAGCCCGGGTTCCTGCAATGCCGACAGGAACGGCGGCGAGAAGCCGCGGATCTCGGCCGGCGCGCGCTCGTCGAAATAGCCGGCGAAATGCGGGAACTGCGCCGATTTCAGCGGCAGCCAGCCATCCGCACCGTCATAGCTCCAGGCGATCTCGTAGCCGTCCCACATCACCTTGAAGCTGAACGGCGGGAACACGTAGTAGCCGAAGGCGGACGCGGTGACGACCGGCTCGCAGTAGCGGAACGCCCGCGTCGGCAGCGATCCGGCGGCGGCGCGGTCGGCGCGCTGCGGCAGCCGACCCTCCGGGATCAGGCGGTGGAACACCACGCGCGGGCGGGGCGGCGCCTGCGGGTCGGCGGGGGGATCGGTGGATTCCGGCACGCCGTTCTCCTGCTCGCAGATCGCGCAAGAAAGCCGGGCCTGACAGCCCGGCTTGCATGCTGCGTGGCTGAAACCCTCCGGCGCAAGCGCCGGAAGGGGCATCACAGCGACGGGCTGACGGCGCCGAGGCGGACCTTGCCGCTGTCCGCGGTCGGCAGGCTCGGGGCAACGGCGCCGAGCCGCACCTTGTTGGGATCGGTGACGGGCACGCTGGGGGCGACGGCGCCCAGCCGCACCTTGCCGGCATCGGTGGTCGGCAGGCTGGGCGCGACCGCGCCGAGGCGGACATTCGCGCTGTCGCGGGTGGCTTGGTTCTGGTCGGTCATCGAGGCTCCCCCTTCCTGCGGCGGCCCGGCCGATCCGGGTCCGCGTTACAGAAGCGGAAAGGTAGTGCCGCGCTGCATGGCGGCGTTCCAACATCGTTACAGCGGCGTTAAATTGGAGAGTGAACGAAAATTTAACGATCGGCCGCCCCGGGCGCCGTCTCGACTTGCCAGAAAATCCCGGAAATCAGCGGTTTTCGCCATTATCCGCCAAGTATCGGCGCAGCCGGGTGAAGTCCCGCCGCCGGGCGCGGCGGTCGCTGCCGCTTCACGATTGCCCGGTTGCGGCAGCAACAATCCGGTGGCCCGGAACGCCGGCCGCCCTGGGTCAGGCCGAGGTGCCGCCGACGGTCAGCGCCGCCAGCTT
>JAKAZX010000135.1 GCA_021826485.1 Pseudomonadota bacterium
CCTGGCGGAAGAGCCGCCGGCGCTGGTGGGCGCCCTGCACGCGCTGCTGGCCGCGACACCGAGCCAGCCGGGGCCGGTGGTGGCGCAGCGGCAGGCGGCGCTTGCGATCGAGCAGGCGCTGGGCGCGCGGCATGGCCGCATCCTGCTCAGCCAGCGCGTGATCTCGCCCCTGCAATGGTCGGCGGTGCTGCTGCAGGCCGCGCTGGTGATGGCGACGGTGGCGATGGTGCATATCGACCGGCGGCGGACCATCGCGGTCAATCTGTTCGTCTATGCAACCGGCATCGCCATCTGCCTCGTGCTGCTGCTGGTCAACGACCGCCCATTTTCCGGCCGCGAAGCCAGCCTGCCGCCGGCACCGCTGCACGACATGGTGGCGGGCCTGCATTGACCGGCCGGACGCTGCCCCGCCTTGCCGCCGCCGCGCCAGCAAGCTAACCCGGACGGGTCAGCCGGAGACGCCCGCCGCATGTCGAAACTGTTCGCGCCGATCAGCTTCCGCTCCGTCACCGCGCGCAACCGCATCGCCGTCTCGCCGATGTGCCAGTACAGCGCCACCGACGGCCTCGGCGACGACTGGCATGTCCAGCACCTGGGCGCCCGCGCCGTTGGCGGCGCCGGCATCGTGTTCACCGAGGCGACCCATGTCTCCGCCCCCGGCCGGATCACGCCCTACTGCCTCGGCCTGTGGAACGACGCGCATGAGGCGCTGTTCGCCCGGCTGGCGGCGCTGATCAGCCGGCTCGGCGCGGTGCCGGGGGTGCAGCTTGCGCATGCCGGCCGCAAGGCGAGCGTCGGCCAGCCGTGGGAGGGGAGCAAGCCGGTCCCGCACGACCACGGCGGCTGGACGCCGCTCGGCCCGACGGAGGAGCCGGCGGCGCCCGGCAGCAATGTGCCGCATGCCCTGACACCTGGGGAACTGGCCACCATCGCCGGCCAGTTCGCCGCCAGCGCGGCCCGCGCCCGGCGCGCCGGATTCCGCATTGCGGAAATCCACGCCGCGCATGGCTACCTGATCCACTCCTTCCTCTCGCCGCTCAGCAACCGCCGCGGCGACGCCTATGGCGGCGACCTCGCCAGCCGCATGCGGCTGCTGCTGGAGGTGGTGGAGGCGGTGCGGGCCGAGTGGCCGGACGATCTGCCGCTGTTCGTCCGCCTGTCCTGCACCGACTGGGTGGAGGGCGGGCTGGTGGCCGAGGACGCGGTGGCGATCGGCCGGCGCCTGAAGGCCACCGGCAAGGTCGATCTGATCGACTGCTCCTCGGGCGGGGTGTCCACGGCGCAGCGAGTGCCGCTGCATCCGGGCTATCAGGTGCCGTTCGCCGAGGCGGTGCGGCATGGCGCGGGCATCGCGACCGGCGCGGTCGGCCTGATCACCGCGCCCGAACATGCCGCGGAGATCGTCGCCAACGGCCGGGCCGATCTGGTGTTGCTCGGCCGTGCGGTGCTGGCCGATCCGGCCTGGCCGCTGCGCGCGGCGCGGACGCTTGGAGCGACCCCACCGCTTGCGCCACAATATCAGCGCGCGCATTTGGCATAGCGCCCGCCTGGACCGCCAACCGAGGAGATACTGCCATGTTCCGACCCCTGCTGTTCAGCACCGCGACCGCGGCGCTGTTTGCCGGCACCCTCGCCCTCGCGCCCGTTCCGGCCGCAGCGCAGAGCAACGACCAGCCGCAGGCCGGGCAGGCCGCGCCGATGCCGGGCAACATGAAGGATCGGCGCATGATGCGCGTCGAGCAGCACATCGCCGAACTGCACCGCCGCCTGCACATCACCCCGGCGGAGGAGCCGCAGTGGAATGCCTTCGCGCAGATCATGCGCGACAACGCAGTTCATATGGACCAGGCGTTCCAGGCCCGCGCCACCCAGGGCCCGAACATGAGCGCGGTGGACGACCTGAAATCCTACGCCGCCGTCGCCCAGGCGCATGCCGAGGACATGCAGCGCCTCGTCCCTGCCTTCGAGTCGCTCTATGCCGCGCTGTCGCCGCAGCAGCAGAAGACCGCCGACGAGGTGTTCCGCGACTTCGAACAGCGCCGGGGACACCCGCACGCCGGCTGATCCGCCCGTCTTGCCGCGACGGGGCGCCGCCGCTATAGCGGCGCCCTGCCCGGCCGGTCGGGATCGGCGGGGCCATTCAGGAGTTGCCGCGCCATGAAGCCGGGCATTCACCCCGACTACCACGAGATCAACGTCGTCATGACCGACGGCACCACGTTCGTCACCCGCTCCTGCATGGGCAAGCCGGGCGACTCGCTGCGGCTGGATATCGACAGCAAGTCGCACCCGGCCTGGACCGGCGTGCAGCGGATCATCGACACCGGCGGCCAGGTTGCGAAGTTCAACAAGAAATTCGCGGGCCTCGGCCTCAAGAAGTAGCACCCGGCCGGCTTGCCGGAGCCTTCCGCCGCTTCCATAGTCTGACGCGGATGTCAGGGATCGGCGACGGAGGGTCGGATGCGCGTGGTGCTCGATCACATTCTGAAACGGTTCATCGTGCTCGGCCGGCTGACCGTGCGCTGGCCCGATGGCTCCGTGAGCACTTATGGCGGCTCCGCCGGGCCGGAGGCGGTGATCGAACTCACCGATGCCCGCACGGTCGCCCGTGTTGCGCTCAACCCGGCGCTGACGATCGGCGAGGCCTATATGGATGGCGGGCTGAAGCCGGTCGATTGCCCGATCTACGACGTGCTGGACGTGCTGATCGCCAATCTGATGGCGGAGAAATCCGGCAAGGCGATCGTGCGCCTGCGCGACGCCATGCGGCTGGTCACGCGGCGGGTGGCGCAGTTCAACCCGGCCGGCCGCGCCCGCCGCAACGTGGCGCACCACTACGACCTGAACGGGCGGCTCTACAGCCTGTTCCTGGACCGTGACCGGCAGTATTCCTGCGCCTACTTCCCGCGCGGCGACGAGACGCTGGAGGAGGCGCAGATCGCCAAGAAGCGCCATATCGCCGCCAAGCTGAAGCTGGACCGGCCGGACCTTTCGGTGCTGGACGTCGGCTGCGGCTGGGGCGGCCTCGCGCTCACGCTTGCCGGCGAATACGGCGCCCGCGTCACCGGCATCACGCTGTCCACCGAGCAGCACGCCGAGGCGCAGGCCCGCGCCCAGGCGGCCGGCCTGTCCGAGCGCGTCAGTTTCGAGCTGATGGACTACCGCGCCATGCACCGGAGCTTCGACCGCATCGTCTCGGTCGGCATGTTCGAGCATGTCGGCGTCGGCCATTACCGGCAGTTCTTCGACACCGTGAAGCGCTGCCTGGCGCCGGACGGGGTGGCGCTGCTGCACGCGATCGGCCGCAGCGACGGCCCCGGCGCAACCAATGCCTGGATCGCGAAATACATCTTCCCCGGCGGCTACTGCGCGGCCCTGTCGGAAGTGTTCCCGCCGCTGGAGAAGGCCGGGCTGATCGCAACCGACGTGGAAATCCTGCGGCTGCACTACGCGGAGACGCTGCGCCACTGGCGCCGCCGCTTCGCCGCCAACCGCGACGCGATCGCCGGGATCTATGACGAGCGCTTCTGCCGTATGTTCGAGTTCTATCTGGCCGGATCGGAACTGTCGTTCCGGCGCGAACACATGATGGTGTTCCAGGTCCAGCTCACGCGCGACCAGACGGCGGTGCCGCTGACCCGCGACTACATCACCGATGCCGAGCGTGCGGCGGCGGCGCGGACCAGCAAGGTGGGGGCCTGACCCCCACCGGCCGCCGCGTCAGGCAGTCGCTTCGTGCGCGATGCCCTTCTCGTCCAGCAGGCCCGCCAATTCGCCGGACTGGAACATCTCGGTGATGATGTCGCAGCCGCCGACGAACTCGCCCTTCACATAGAGCTGCGGGATGGTCGGCCAGTTGGAGAACTGCTTGATCCCGTCGCGCAGCGCCGGGTCCTCCAGCACGTTGGCGGTGTGGAACGGCACGCCCATGTGGGTCAGGATCTGCACCACGCGCGCGGAAAAGCCGCACTGCGGGAACATTGCGTTGCCCTTCATGTAGAGCATCACGGGATGCTCGGCGATGTCGGCCTGGATGCGGTCGTGCACAGGGTTGCTCATGTGATCTTCCTCATTCCGGTGCGGCGGTCTGCAGCGCAAGCGCGTGCAGCTCCCCGCCCATGCGGCCGCGCAGGGCGGCGAAAACGATCTGGTGCTGCTGCACCCGGCTCTTGCCGCGGAAGCTCTCGCTGACCACGGTGGCTGCGTAGTGGTCGCCGTCGCCGGCCAGGTCCTCGATGGTTACGCGGGCATCGGGCAGCGCCGCCTTGATCAGCGCTTCGATCTCGCTCGCGGCCATCGCCATGCTCAATCCCCCAGCCAGTCGGGCAAGAACCGCTCATGCGCCCGGCGCAGCGTGGCCAAGGATATCGTGGCGCCACCGGGCAGTGTCAAACCCCCTCCGCCGGACGCACCGATGCGCTGGGCTGGCACCCCGGCCGCGGCGGCGGCGGCCAGCAGCGCCGCACCGTCGGCGACCGCGAGGACGTAGCGGCCCTGATCCTCCCCGAACCAGAACGCATGCGGCGGCAGGTTCGGCGGCCCTGCCTCCAGGCGGCATCCGGCATCCCCGGCCAGCGCCATTTCCGCGACCGCCACCAGCAGCCCGCCGTCCGACACGTCGTGGCAGGCGGCGACCGCGCCGGCCAGGATGCGGGCGCGGACGAAATCGCCCGCCCGCCGCTCCGCCGCCAGATCGACCGGCGGCGGCGACCCCGCCTCCTGCCCCGCGATCTCGCGCAGCCACAGCGACTGGCCGAGATGCCCCGCCGTCGCCCCGATCAGCACCAGGTCGAGCCCCGGACGCAGCGCGATCCCGACCGCCTGCGCCGCGTCGTCCAGCACCCCCAGCCCGCCGACCGCCGGGGTGGGCAGGATGGAGCGGCCCTCCGTCTCGTTATAGAGGCTGACATTGCCGCTCACGACCGGGAAGTCGAGCGCCCGGCACGCCGCCGCCATCCCGGCGACGGCGGAGGCGAACTGGCCCATGATCTCGGGCCGCTCGGGGTTGCCGAAATTCAGGTTGTCGGTGATCGCGAGCGGCCGGGCGCCGACGGCGGTCAGATTGCGCCAGGCCTCCGCCACCGCCTGGGCGGCGCCGGCCTCGGCATCGGCGGCGCAGTAGCGGGGGGTGCAATCCGTGGTGAGCGCAAGGGCGCGGCGATGCCCCTCGATCCGCACCACCGCCGCATCGGCCGCCCCCGGCCGCTTCACCGTCTGCCCGCCGACGGTCGCGTCATACTGGTCCCAGATCCAGGCGCGCGAGCAGAGGTCGGGACAGCCGATCAGGCGCAGCAGCGCCGCCTCCAGCCCCGCCGGATCGGCCACCGCGCCAAGCGACGGCGGAGGCGGAGGCGGTGCGGTCGGGCGATGATACAGCGGCGCCTGATCGGCCAGCGGCGCCAGGGGGATGTCCGCCTCGATGCGGCCCTGATGGCGGACGACGATCCTTCCCGTGTCGGTCAGCCGGCCGATCACGGCGAAATCCAGCTCCCATTTCTCGAAGATCGCGCGCGCCACGTCCTGCCGGTCGGGACGGAGCACCATCAGCATGCGCTCCTGACTCTCCGACAGCATCATCTCATACGCGGTCATGCCGTGCTCGCGCTGCGGCACCGCGTCCAGATCGAGCAGGATGCCGACCCCGCCCTTGCCCGCCATCTCCACCGAGGAGCTGGTCAGCCCCGCCGCGCCCATGTCCTGGATCGCCACGATCGCGTCGGTGGCCATCAGTTCCAGGCACGCTTCGATCAGCAGCTTCTCGGTGAACGGGTCGCCGACCTGCACGGTCGGTCGCTTCGCCTCGCTGTCCTCGCCGAACGCGGCGCTGGCCATCGTGGCGCCGTGGATGCCGTCGCGCCCGGTCTTCGAGCCGACATAGACCACCGGGTTGCCGATGCCCGCCGCGGCCGAGAGGAAGATGCGGTCGCGCGGGGCGATGCCGACGGTCATCGCATTGACCAGCGGGTTGCCGTCGAAGGCGGGATGGAAGTTCACCTCGCCGCCGACCGTCGGCACGCCGACGCAGTTGCCGTAGCCGCCGATCCCGCGCACCACGCCATCGACCACGCGCCGCGTGCGCGGATGCGACGGATCGCCGAAGCGCAGCGCGTTCAGGTTGGCGATCGGCCGCGCGCCCATCGTGAACACGTCGCGCAGGATGCCGCCGACCCCGGTCGCGGCGCCCTGATACGGCTCGATGAAGCTCGGGTGGTTATGGCTTTCCATCTTGAACACGGCGGCCAGCCCGTCGCCGATATCGACCACGCCGGCATTCTCGCCCGGACCGTGGATCACCCACGGCGCCGCCGTCGGCAACTGCCGCAGCCAGACGCGGGAGGATTTGTAGGAACAATGCTCCGACCACATGACCGAGAAGATGCCGAGTTCGGCAAGCGTCGGCAGGCGCCCCATGATCGCCAGCGCGCGGCCGTATTCCTCGGCGTTCAGCCCGAACTCGCGCGCCAGCGCGGCATCCACGACGCGCCCGGTCATGCGGCGAGTGTCGCCGCGAGGCTGTCGAACAGCGGCCGCCCGTCCGCCCCGCCCAGCAGCGGATCGACCAGATCCTCCGGATGCGGCATCAGGCCGAGCACGCGCAGGTTGGGAGAAAGAATCCCGGCGATGTCGCGCACGCTGCCGTTCGGATTGCCGGTCGGCGGCGCGTAGCGCAGCGCGACCAGCCCCTCCCCCTCCAGCCGGTCGAGCGTCGCGGCGTCGGCGAAGTAGTTGCCGTCGCCATGCGCCGTGGGCGCGCGGAACACCGCGCCGCGCTGGTAATGCGCGGTGAAGGCGGTGTCGGCGCGCTCGACACGCAGATGGCAGTCGCGCGACACGAACCGCAGGCCGGCGTTGCGCAGCAGGGCGCCGGGCAGCATCCCCGCTTCGGTCAATATCTGGAAGCCGTTACACACGCCCAGCACGTAGCCGCCGCGCGCCGCATGCGCACGCACCGCCTGCATCACCGGCGACTGCGCCGCCATCGCGCCGCAGCGCAGATAGTCGCCGTAGGAGAAGCCGCCAGGGATCACCACGAGGTCGAGACCGTCAAGGTCGCTGTCGCGGTGCCAGACCATGCGCGGCGCGCGGCCGAAGCTCTGGGCCAGCGCGATCGCCATGTCACGCTCGCGATTGATGCCGGGAAACACGATGATCGCCGCACGCATGTCAGGCGATGTCCACCCGGAAGCCCTCGATCACCGTGTTGGCGAGCAGCTTGCGTGCCATCTCCTCCGCCTGCGAGCGCGCCCGCGCGGGGTCGGTCTCGGCCAGATCGAGTTCGATCACCTTGCCCGCCCGCACCTCGCCCACGCCGGCAAAGCCGAGATGCTGCAACGCCTGGCCGATCGCGCGTCCCTGCGGGTCCAGCACGCCGGGCTTCAGCATGACGGTGACGACCGCCTTCACTGCATCGTCTCCGGCCCCTTCAGGTCGCGCATGCCCGCTTCCGGCAGGATGCCGAGCCGCTTGGCGACTTCCTGATAGGCTTCCTCCACCTTGCCGAGATCGCGACGGAACCGGTCCTTGTCCATCTTCTCGTTGGTCTTGGTGTCCCACAGCCGGCAGTTGTCCGGGCTGATCTCATCGGCCAGCACGATGCGCATGTCATCGTTCTCCCACAGCCGGCCGAATTCCACCTTGAAATCGACCAGCGTGATGCCGACGCCGAGGAACAGCCCGGTCAGGAAGTCGTTGATGCGCAGCGTCAGCGCGACGATGTCGTCCATGTCCTGCGTGTTCGCCCAGCCGAACGCGGTGATATGCTCCTCCGACACCATCGGATCGCCGAGCTGGTCGTTCTTGTAGTAGTATTCGATGATGCTGCGTGGCAGCCTTGTGCCTTCCTGGATGCCGAGCCGCGTCACCAGGCTGCCGGCGGCGACGTTGCGCACCACCACCTCGATCGGGATGATCTCCACCTCGCGGATGAGCTGCTCGCGCATGTTCAGCCGGCGCACGAAATGCGTCGGCACGCCGATCTCGGCCAGCCGCATCATCAGATATTCGCTGATGCGGTTGTTCAGCACGCCCTTGCCGGTGATGACACCGCGCTTCTGCGCATTGTTGGCGGTGGCATCGTCCTTGAAGTACTGCACCAGCGTCCCGGGTTCAGGACCCTCGAACAATATCTTCGCTTTGCCTTCATAGAGCTGGCGGCGGCGGGCCATGACGCGATTCCTGGCGGGCAGTGCGACTCGCCTATAGCAGCCGCGTGCCCGTCATGCCACGCCCCGCCCGGGCGGCCAGCGCGACCCTGGTATCTGCTCATGATATAGTCAATGCGTCCTGCGTTGCGCCATGAATGACTGCATCTTGCGCATATAGGCGATGATCTGAGCATATTTCCCTGGCGCGGCGATTGCTTTCCGGTCGTTACCCTGTCGCCCGGAGCCCGGCACATGACCCGCGCCGACATTCTGACGCTGCCAGCCGACCCCTATCCCTTTGAATTCGTTCCCCGACGAACGGCGCTGCTGATCATCGACATGCAGCGCGACTTCCTCGAACCCGGCGGCTTCGGGGAGATGCTGGGCAATGATGCCGGCCAGTTGCGCCGCACCATCGAGCCCAACCGCCGCCTGCTGGCCGCCTGGCGGGATGCCGGCCTGCTCGTGCTGCACACGCGGGAGGGGCATCGCCCCGATCTTGCCGACCTGCCCCAGGCCAAGCGCCTGCGCGGGCGGGGTGCCCGGACGATCGGCGATTCCGGGCCGATGGGCCGCATCCTGGTGCGGGGCGAGGCCGGGCACGACATCATCCCCGAGCTTTATCCCGTTCCGGGCGAACCGGTGATCGACAAGCCGGGCAAGGGTGCCTTCTTCGCCACCGACCTGCACGCGATCCTGCAGGCAAGCGGCATCGACCGGCTGGTCGTCACCGGCGTCACCACCGAGGTCTGCGTCAACACCACCGTCCGCGAGGCGAACGATCGCGGCTACGACTGCCTGGTGGTGGAGGATTGCGTCGGGTCCTACTTCCCGGAGTTCCAGGCCGCCGGCCTTGCCATGATCCGCGCGCAGGGCGGCATCTTCGGCTGGGTCGCGTCCTCGCCGGCATTGCTCGCCGCGCTCGCGGCCGCGGGTCTCGCACGCTTCCCCGAACTCAAAGGAGCCGCCTGATGAACGCGACCACGGAGCAGCCCCGGATCTGGGTGCGCGGCGACTGGAATGCCTTTTTCGGCTTCGGCACGAATATCCTGGTGAACCTGCTGGTGCTGACCGGGCTGCTGCGCTTCGTCCTGCAGATGCCGGACGCGCTGGTGTTCGGGCGCATCCTGCCGGCGACCGGCATGATGCTGTTCCTCAGCACGATGTACTACGCCTGGCTCGCCTGGCAACTTGCCAGGAAAACCGGGCGCAGCGATGTCTGCGCGCTGCCGTCGGGCATCAGCGTGCCGCACATGTTCGTCGTCGTGTTCGTCATCATGATGCCGATCCTGGCGCGCACCAAAGACCCGGTGCAGGCATGGGAAGCCGGGCTGACCTGGGTGTTCATCCAGAGCTTCGTG
>JAKAZX010000136.1 GCA_021826485.1 Pseudomonadota bacterium
GGCGGTGGCGGGGCTGGTGCGCGTGGAGGCGGGCAGCATCGCCCTGCGCGGGCGGTCGCTGCTGGAGGTGCCGGCGCATGCGCGCATCCGCCAGGGCCTCGGCTTCGTGCCGCAGACGGAAAACGTGTTTGCGGCGCTGACGGTGGCGGAGAACCTGGCGATCGCCGCCGCGGTGCTGCCGCGGGCGCAGCGGGCGGAGCGGATCGAGGCGACCGGCGCGCTGTTTCCCGATCTGCGCGCCGCCTGGCGCGGCGCCGCCGGGCGGCTGTCCGGCGGGCAGCGGCAGATGCTGGCGATCGCGCGGGCGCTGGTGCCGGCGCCGTCGGTGCTGGCGCTGGACGAACCCTCGGCCGGCCTGTCGCCGAAACTGGTGGCGATGGTGATGGCCAAGCTGCGCGACATCCGCGGGGCCGGCGTCGCGGTGCTGCTGGTGGAGCAGAACGCCCGCGCCGCGCTGTCGGTCGCCGACCGCGCGGCCATTCTGGTGGCGGGGCAGGTGGCGCATAGCGGTACCGGCACCGCGCTGCTGGACGATCCGGCGGTGGCGGAGCTGTATCTGGGCGGGCGCCGCGCGGCATGATCGGGCAGATCGTGATCGACGGCGTCACCTCCGGCGCGATGATCGGCCTGGGCGCGATCGGCCTGACGCTGACCTATGGTCTGTTGCGCTTCGCCAATTTCGCGCATGGCGAGTTCGCCACCTGGGGCGCCTATGTCGCGCTGGTGGCGGCCGGCGCGCTGGGGACGGCGGCGCCGATCGGGCCGCTGACCTTCGGCTGGCCGCTGATCCTGGCGCTGATCGTCGGCATGGCGGCGGTGGCGCTGCTGGCGCTGGCGCTGGATGCGGTGCTGTTCCGCCGGCTGCGGCGGCACGGGAACGCGATCGTGCTGGTGATCGCGAGCTTCGGCGCCTCGCTCGCGCTGCGCAGCGCGCTGGAGTTCGGCTTCGGGCCGGAACCGTTCTACTACACGCGCGAGATCGCGATGACGCTGCGGCTGGCGCCCGGCGTGCGCGCGACCGCGGACCAGATGGTGGTGCTGGCGGTCGCCGTGCTGCTGATGCTGGCGATGCACCTGACGATGACCCGCACGCCGGTCGGCCGCGCGCTGCGCGCGGTGAGCGAGAACCCCGATCTGGCGCGGCTGGCCGGCATCGACACGGCGCGGGTGGTGCGCGTCACCTGGCTGATGGGCGGCGCGCTGGCGGCGGCGGCGGGCGTGTTCCTGGGCGTCACCGTGCAGGTGCGGCCGACGATGGGATTCGAGCTGCTGCTGCCGCTGTTCGCCGCGGCGATCCTGGGCGGCATCGGTAGCGTGCCCGGCGCGATGGTCGGCGGCCTGGTGATCGGCATTGCCGAGGCCGCCTCGGTGCCACTGGTCGGCGCGCAATACCGCGCCGCGGTCGCCTTCGTCGTGATGCTGGCGATGCTGCTGGTGCGCCCGCGCGGCCTGTTCGGGACGCGCGAATGACCGGCATCCTCAGCTATCTGTGCTTCTTCGCCACCGTCGCGCTGATCTACGGCGTGGCGGCGCTGGGGCTGAACCTGCAATGGGGCGGCGCGGGGCTGTTCAATGTCGGCGTCGCGGGGTTCGCGGCGGTGGGCGCCTATGTCGCGGCGTGGCTGACGGCGGCGCCGGTCGCCTCCCACTGGGGCGGCTTCGCGCTGCCGATCGCGCTCGGCTGGGGCGGGGCGATGCTGGCGGCGGCGCTGGTCGCCGCGGTGGTCGGCATGGCCACGCTGCGGCTGCGGGCGGACTACCTCGCCATCACCACTTTCGGCGCGGCGGTGACGCTGCAACTGCTGGCGCTGAACCTGACGACGCTGACCGGCGGGCCGTTCGGCATCGCCTTCATCCCCAAGCCGTTCGAGGCGCTGGCGTCCCGGCCGCTGGCCTTCGGCGCCGCCAATCTGGCGCTGGTCGCCGTGGTGGCGGCGCTGGTGTTCTGGGCGCTGGAGCGGCTGACCCGCAGCCCCTGGGGCCGCGTGCTGCGCGCATTGCGGGAGGATGAGGCGGCGGCGGCGGCGCTGGGCAAGTCGCCCGACCGCTTCCGCCTACAAGCCTTCGTGATCGGCGCCGCGCTGATGGGCCTGTCGGGCGCCATGCAGGCGCAGTTCTTCGGTTTCATCGCGCCCGACAACTATCTGCCGGTATTGACCTTTCAGGTCTGGGTGATGCTGGTGCTGGGGGGTGCCGGCAACAATCGGGGCGCAGTGCTGGGCGCGGTCGTGGTCTGGGCGTTGTGGGCGCTGTCGGGCACGCTTTTCACCGGCCTGCTGCCAAGCGGCTGGCAGGCCCGTGGTGCGGCGCTGCGGGTGGTGGCGATCGGGGTCGCGCTGGCGCTGGTGCTGCTGCTGCGCCCGCGCGGGCTGATCGGCGAGCGCGCGACCGTCTCGCGCCATGTGGAGGAGGGCTGAGCGTGACCGACGATGTCGTGTTCCTGTTCGACGTGGACAACACCCTGCTGGACAACGACGCGGTGCAGGGCGACCTGCGCGACTACCTGGCGCGCGAGCACGGCACCGCCTGCCGCGACCGCTACTGGGAACTGTTCGAGCAGTTGCGCGGCGAGCTCGGCTATGCCGACTATCTCGGCGCGCTGGAGCGGTTCCGGCTGGAGGATCTGCACGATCCGCGGGTGCTGCGGATGGCGAACTGGCTGATCGACTATCCGTTCGCGGACCGGCTGTACGCCGGCGCGCTCAGCGTGCTGGACCACGTCCAGCAATGGGGCAGGGCGGTCATCCTGTCGGACGGCGATGCGGTGTTCCAGCCGCGCAAAGTGCATCGCGCCGGGCTGTGGGACGCGGTCGAGGACCGCGTGCTGATCTATGTCCACAAGGAGGAGGAGCTGGACGACGTGCTGCGCCTGTTCCCGGCACGTCATTATGTGATGATCGACGACAAGCTGCGCATCCTGCACGCCATGAAGCGGGCCTGGGGCACGCGCGTTACCACCGTGTTCCCGCGCCAGGGCCATTATGCGACCGATCCGCAGGCGCTGGCGCAGTATCCGCATGGCGACCGCGCGGTGGACGCGATCGGCGATCTGCGCCACTGGAGCCTCGAGGATTTCGGAGTGAGCCGATGAGCGAGCCGGAGACGCAGGTTTTCCACCCCGACGGAATGTTCCCCAACTCGTCGCTGCCGGTGCTGATCTACCGGGCGGCGCTGCCGGCCGATGCGGCGGCGATGACGGCGCATTTCGCCGCCAATGGCTGGACCGGCGCATGGCGCAACGGCATCCACGACTACCACCATTTCCACAGCAACGCGCATGAGGCGCTGGGCATTGCGCGCGGCGAGGTGCGGGTGATGCTGGGCGGCGCGCAGGGGCAGGAAGTGCGGCTGAGTGCCGGCGATGTCGTGGTGATCCCGGCCGGCGTCGCGCACCGCAATCTGGGCGGCTCGCCCGACCTGCTGGTGGTCGGCGCCTATCCGGGCGGCGGCCCGTTCGACACGCGGCGCGGCGATCCGACGGAATATGCCGAGACGCTGCGCAACGCCGCTTCCGTCCCGCCGCCCGCGGCCGATCCGGTGGACGGGGCGGAGGGTGCGCTGGTCCACGACTGGGCCTGATCGAGCGCCGCGCGGATCGTCGGCAGCATCGCCTCCGGCCGGTAGCGGGCCTGCACGTCGGCGAAGGCGCGCGCCGCCAGTTCGGGCATCCCCTCCAGCCCGGCGATCGCATCGCGCAGCGCCACGGGCCAGGCGTAGCTGGGCACCAGGAAGCCGGTCTCGCCATGGCGGATGGCGGCGCGGAATGCGTGCGTCGGTGAGGCGAGGGTAGTGGTGCCGACGATCGCCGCCTCGAAGAATTTCAGCTCCGACTTGCAGTTGGTGAAGTCGTTGTCCTGCAGCGGGACGATGTTGAACTCCACGGCGGCGATCAGGCATTGCAGGCTGAGGTAGTCCTGCAGCGGAAACCGCTCGATCCGTGCAGCGAATTCGGCGAGCGGCCCGGACGGGTCGAGGAAGCCGACGATGCGCAGCACCACCCGCGCGTCGTCGCGCAGCAGGCTGGCCAGCGCCTCCGCGACGATCGCGAAATCCCGGGCATGCGTCGGCGTGCCGCTGAAATAGCCGATATGGATGCGGCCGTCGCGCGCCAGGCCGTTCGCCAGTTTCGCTTCATGGCAGCGGAATGACAGGTCGAGCTGCGAACGCTCCAGGAAGTTCGGGATCACCCGCACGTCCATGCCCGGCATGCAGGCGCGCAGCCGCGCGGCCAGGAAATCATTGGTGACGATCGCCCGGTCGC
This sequence comes from Pseudomonadota bacterium, assembly GCA_021826485.1. Taxonomy (GTDB): domain Bacteria; phylum Pseudomonadota; class Alphaproteobacteria; order Acetobacterales; family Acetobacteraceae; genus JAFKFJ01. The sequence goes on from JAKAZX010000136.1 coordinate 4,262, forward strand.
AGCGCCGCAGCGTCGCGCTGATGCGCCCGACCATCGCGTGCCAGTGGTCCCACGCGCGATCGTACAGCGGCTGATCCAGCGTGTGCAGCACCAGATGCACATAGTCCGGATCGAACACCAGATCGTCGCAGTCGAAGATGCATTCGACGCCGAGGCTGCGCGCCCGGCTGAGCAGCGCGCCCACCGCCTCGTCATAGCGGGTGCGGCAGACGACCAGGGCGGAACAGCGGTCGAGCAGCGGCAGCAGGCGGGGAATCTCGGCGCGCGTGAACCATGCGGCGGCGCAGTCGGGCGCATCCGCCAGCACCTGCACCATGTTGAACACGCGATAGCGGAACGTGGACGTGTCCGGCTTCTCGTAGAGATAGGCGACGCGCTGCGCGGCCGGGCGCAGCAGCGCGGCAAGCCGGTCCTCGAACGGCTGCGTCCACGGGTCGCGGTAGTCGATGCGCGGCAGGGCGGCGGTGAACATCCCTCAGCCGGCCGCGATCCGGTCGAGCACCGGACGGAACGCGGCCTGCCAGTCGCGGTTGAGGCCGGCGGCATCGTAGTTGCGCCGCCGCGCCGCATCGTCCTCCGCCAGCCGCACGCCGTCGGCCAGTGCCGCGACCAGCGATTCCACGTCGGCATCGGCGCAGATGACGTTCGCCGAGTAGTGGTCGAGCGCGCGCTTGCGGCCGTAGCGGTTGGTGACGGCGACGCCGCCGCAGGCCGCGAGATCGAGCGGCGGATAGCTCGGGTGCGGCGTGTACATCAGACAGAGACCGAGATCGGTCTGCCGCATCAGCGCCGCATAGTCGGACCATGACAGGCCCTGATGCAGCGTCGGCTGCACGCCGCGCGGCAGCCGCGACTCGTTCAGGTCGCGGCCGACGAACGCGATGTCCCACCGGTCGAGATCGAACACGCCGCGCTCGATTGCGGTGCTGATCACTTCCAGCCCGCGCAGGTAGAGATTGCGGGGATGGCCGGGCCGCGCATAGAAGATGCAGCGGCGGCGCGCATCCGGCGCGCGTTCCTGCCAGTGGTAGCTGGCGGTGGGGAAGGCGGGTTCGAACCACGCGGCTTCCCGCGCCAGCCCGTCCTGCTGCATGTGCTCGCACAGCAGCCGCGTGTTGACGGCGAAGCGCAGGCCGGGAGTCGCCAGATGTTCGGCGCACATCAGGTGCAGGTCGCCGTGCGGATAGAACATCCGCTCATCCTCCTGCAGCATGTGAACGATGCGCCGCGGCGCGACCGCCTGCAACAGGTTCGCGGTGTTCCACCAGGCGGTGGTGACGAACATCTCGGCATCGCCGATGTCGATGTCGCGGGCATCGCCGCTGCGCCGGTCGGCGAACTCGGTGGCGATGTTGGCGGGCGGCGCGATGCCGTGCGCCCGCAGCACCGCGGCGGCGGCGTCCGGCAGCGGCGGGCGGGTTTCGGTGACGATGCGCAGCGCCGCCCCGCGCCGTTCGGCGAGCAGAGTGGCGAACAGGATCGCGGTCGCCACGCCGCCGAACAGGCTTTCCGGCCCCAGGCTGTCGGTCAGCAGCGTGACCCGCGACGGCCCGGCGCTCGGTGCGCGGAAGCCGCGCAGCGGCACCAGCCCGGCGCCGCGCACGCGCGCCCGCGCAAGTTCGGCGGCATCCGCGCCGCGTCCCTCCTTCGCGCCGTGGCGCAGGTAGTGCAGCAGCGGGTTCAGCCCGGCGCGCGCCACGTCGGGGTTGCGGTCCAGATAGGCGCGGGTGACGAAGCGCGGCCCGGGGTCGCGGCCCTCGGCGGCGCCGGTGCGCAGATAGTGGCGCAGCGGATCGAAGCCGGAGGCGGCGACATCGGGATAATTCCCCCGATACCACGCTGCGTCGAACAGCCCGGACCGGCGGATCAGCGCGGCCGCCCGGCGCAGCCGCAATTCGGCGAGTGCCTGGCGCGGCGAGAACGTCATCAGGGCGCGCCAGCGGCGTCCTGAAGCCATCGGCGATATCCCCTGCTGCGATGTGCGCACCATGCCACGCCCGACGCGGCCTCGCCAGGGAGGGCAGGCGGCAGGCAGGCGGCATGAAATCGCTTTCAGCACTGATACGGAACGTCTAGCATGGCTCACGGCCCGGTGAGGCGAGGCGACAAGCGGGGCCGCCGGCGCCGGAGGGGCGATGGCCGAGGCTTTGCGCAGGCAGCAGGACGCGGCGCCGTTATGGCCGGCCGCGATGACTTGCGCCGGCGCCTACGCTGCGGGCACGCGCCTCGCGACGCCGAGCGGGGTGGCGGCGGTGGAAACGCTGGCGGTCGGCGACCTGTTGCGCACCGCCAGCGGGCAGACGCTGCCGGTGGTGCGGATCGGCCAGCGCGAAATCCGCTATGCCAGCCATCCGGGGGCGCAGGACCTGCTGCCCGTGCGGGTGCGCGCCCACGCCTTCGCCTACGGCCGGCCGGCGCGCGACCTGATCCTGTCGCCGGATCACGCGATCGCCGCCGGCGGCGGGCTGATCCCGGTCCGCTACCTGCTGAACGGCGAGTCGGTGCTGCGCGAGCCGGCGGAGGCGCTGTCCTGGTGGCGCCTGGAACTGCCGCGGCACGAGCTGCTGCTGGCCGAAGGCCTGCCCGCGGAGACAAGGTATGAACCGACAGGCCATGCCGGCCTCGTCGGCAGGGCGGCCGCGGACCCGCTGCCGCTCTCGCTCGCGCGCAAGGCGCTGCTGGCCCGCCTGCCGCATCTGGAGACGCTGCTGACGCCGGATGCGGGCCTGCGCGTGGAAGCCGACGGGGAACGGCTGATCCCCCAGGACTATCCGGAGGCGCTGTGCTTCGCACTGCCGGACGGCGCCCGCCGGCTGGTGCTGCATTCCCGCTCCGCGGTACCCGCGGAGCTTGATCCGGCGCGCGAGGACCGGCGGCGGCTGGGCGTGGCGGTGACGCAGATCTGGCTCGACAGCGAACCGATCCCGCTCGACGATGCACGCCTCGGGACCGGCTGGCACCAGCCGGAGCGCGGATTGCGCTGGACCAGCGGGGCCGGCGTGGTGGACGTGCGCGGGATCGCGGTGGTCGAACTGGCGCTGGCGCAGACCGGGCTGTGCTACCCGATGGCCGCCGGCGCAGCGGCGGTGCCGTGACCGCGCCGGGCGGCGCCTATTCGACCAGCGTAACCCCGCTCGGCGTCGGGGTCTGCGCCCAGGCGTAGCCGTAGGTCGAGCAGTCCTGGTCGGTGGCGTAGCCGCTGCCGGTCATGGTGATCGTATTGGCCACGAACACGCTGCACGTCGCCGAAGTGGTGCCAGCCGCGCCGGAGATGTCGAGCAGCGCGCCGGGCATGTACACCGCGCCCTGGATCGTCATCGAACCGCTGCCGCCGAGCGTGTTGGTCCCGGTATCGGACGGCACCTCATAGATCGCGACGCCGTTCAGCGCCGAATTGTAGTTGTTGGTGGCGGGGGCCGAGAAGGTGACCGGCGAGTCGCCGGTGACGGAGACAATGCCGGGGCTGCTGCCCGCTAGCACGATCGTCACACCTGCCCCGCCGGGGACGCAGGCAGTGCAGGTCAGCCCGCCGCTGGCCGTCACGTTGAGGCTGCCATTGTACAGGATGTACGTACCGGGCGCGAGATTCAGGACCCCCGTCGAGGACCCGGCGATATTGATGCTTCCGTTGATATAGAACGTACTTCCCGCAGATGTGGAAGAGATCGTCATTGCCGGAGACGTCGGGACGTTGCATCCGCTCATGCAGATGTTGATGTTTCCATTGACATAATACGTGCCGCCGGACGCCGTGAGTTGGGTAGTCTGTCCTCTGCCCCCGACGCCGAGCGCGCAGTATGGCGTACCGGCCGTATTCGGAACGATGCTGGTCGTGGTGGACGATATCGAGGTGCAGGAACTTCCGAAGCTCGGCGTCGGGAAGCTCGTCGACTGCACCGACGACAGCGGATCGGCGGTCGCGACGGTGTTGGCCTTGTAGGGCTTGTCGAGGTTGAAATTGGTGCCGCAGCCGGGCGGGCCGGTGTAGCAGTTGAAGTTCATGCCCCCGGCGGAACTCACGGTATAGGCGGTCACGCTCGGGCTCGGGCTGACGTCCACGGAATTCGCGCCGGTGCCGTTCGCCGCGATCGAGCAGTTGCTGGCGGAGATCATGGCCCCGCCGTCCAGATTGAGCTGGCCGTTGTTGCTGGTGCTCGTGCTGGTGCCGAGCGACAGCATGCAGGTGCCCTTGTTCGACGAATACAGCGCGACCGAGCGCGTGGTGACGGTGGGGCCGCTGGCCAGGAACAATCCGCCGATATGCAGCGGAATGACCTTGCTGATGATGACTTCGACTGCGTAGGTGTTGCCCTTGTAGTTGCCGCTGGCCGGCGGGTAGTTCACGGTCACGGTTGTCCCGCCGCTGCCGCTCACCACCCCGTTCTGCTGCGCGACATAGGTGGCGGTGGCCTTCGGGCCTCCGCTCGACATTTCGGCGGGAACCGAGACCGAGACGGCACCCGCCATCGCGGCGGCATCCGCCACGCCCTGCAACTGCACCCAGTCGCCATACCATCCGGCGGCCTCGGTCCCCAGGCCGACGACGCCCATCAGCGCCGTCGCCGTGACCGCAAACAGTGCCGTGGTGATGCCGCGTCGGCCGATGCGGCGGCCTTTGCGGCCACCGCCCGGCATCACGGCGCCGGCGAGGCCAGCCATCGCGCGTGCTCCCATTCCGGTCGAGATTTCGCTGCGGCACAGTTTCATCGCGATGCCGCTTCGTAAAGCGCCACATCGCCTTGACGCGGCACGTTGCATCGCGGCATGCCGACGGCGTGCCGAAACAGCGACAGCGCCGCCGATGACGCCGCCGGACACGCCGCTCGCCGCGCTGCCCGCCGCCTCCCCCCCGCCGCTGCGCGCGTCCGGGCGGGTGCGGCTGCCGCGCGTGCGGCGCTGGCGGCGGCGCACCGTGGTCATGGTGCTGCTGTCCCTGCTGCTGCATCTGGCCCTGCTGGCGATGCTGCTGTTCGTCCATCGCCGCCTGCGGGAGCCGGCGGTGGCGCCGTCCTTCCAGGTGCTGTTCCAGCCGCCGGGGACGGAGGTGGGCAAGCCGCAGGAGAGCAAGCCCACCGAGCTGCCCGCGCCGACCACGGCGGCGGCCCCGGCGCCGGTGGCGCCGCCGCCCACCCCTGCCGTCCCGCCGACGCCGAGGCCCACGCCCTTCCTGCCGCGCACCGCGCCGCCGCCGCCCACGGTGCTGCCGCCGCGCCCGGTCACGCC
>JAKAZX010000137.1 GCA_021826485.1 Pseudomonadota bacterium
GTTCAGCCCGACATCGATCAGGTCGAGCAGGCCGGTTTGCGGATCGAACCGCGCCTCGTCATGGAACGGCGCGTTGTCCATGCTGGATTCGTTGCGCGCGCCGAAATGCGTGCCCTGGTACAGCCCGTCGCCGAGCGGCGAGGTGCCGTAGCTGGCAAGCCCGCTGTCCCCCGGATCGCGGCGGCGCCACCACCAGTCGTGGTTGCGGGCGAGCGTCGGGTAGACGCGCGCCAGCAGCGCGATGCCGCCGCCATGCTGCGCCGCATGCCAGGCGGTGAAGGCGCCGACCGGGATCTGGCTGCGATCGACCCAGGCATCCTTGGCGGTGACGAGGCAGGCGAGGTTGCCGTCCGGCGTGCTGCCCGCAAGCGCCGCCGCCAGCGTCTCGCGCGCGCATTCCGGATCGAGCCGCGCCGCCATCGCCGCGGCATAGAGCTGGTCGTCCAGCCAGACGCCGAAGCCGCCGAACTTCGCCTGATCCCAGTTGCGGCTGAGCGCGATGTAGGGCCGCGCATTCGCCGCATCCCACAGCGTGTTCCAGGCCAGCGCATCGCGCATCGCATCGAGCGCGCCTTCGTGCCGGCCGGACTGGACGGGCAGCGCCGGCTGCTCCGGCGGGGCGCGCAGCAATTCCTGCGCGCGGGCAACGGCGAGGTCGGCGCGGTCCGCGACCGCGGCGGCGAAGCGGTTGTCGCGGTGCATTTCCAGATTGCAGCGCAGCGCGAGGCACGCGGCTTCGGTGGCGCGGGAGGCGAGGTGCCAGTAACCCTCCCGCTCATACTCCGCGGCGAGGTCGGCGGGCGTCGCGTGGCCGCTGACCAGCGCCGGCGCCACCGCCATCGCCACCGCGACATGGCGATGGCCGAGCGTGACCACGGCGCAGCGCGCGTCCGGCAGGTAGCGGACGGGGCTGCCGTCATCGGCGGCGATGCACAGGTTCAGCCAGAAGCGCAGCCCCCATTCGCCGGTCGCGCGCGTCTGCCAGTCACCGACCACGCCGAACGGGTCCGGCTTGCGGTAGCGCAGCGCGAGGCGCGTGCCGGCATGGGCCAGCTCGATCTCGATCAGGCTGCCGTCCATCGCGTGCCGGCCGAGCCGCACCGCCCCGCCGGCGCCGAACAGCATGGCGCGGCCGGTGCTGGCGGCATAGGCCAGCGGCGTCAGCCGCACGCCGAGCGGCAGGAACACCAGCTCCGCAGGCCGCGACGACCAGGTATTCCAGGCCCGCTCGACCGGCACGGTGGGATAGCGCGGTGCGGTCATGCCGCCACCACGACGCTGTGCGCCGGCGCCCAATGCAGCACCACGCGCTGGCCGAGGGCGGCGGCCGGCACGTCGCGGTTCTGCGCGAACACGCGCAGCAGCGTCCCGTCCTCCGCCGCCAGCAGGAAGGTCGAAGCCGCGCCGGCATAGATGATCTGCTGCACGATGGCCGGCAGCGTGTTGCCATCAGCCGCGGAGTCCGCGGTATCCAGCCCGATCTTTTCCGGCCGCACGGCGAGCGTCACCGCGCTGCCGGGCGACGGCAGCGGATCGGCGGTGCGCAGCAGCCGGCCGGAGACCACCACGCCGTCCGCCGTCGCGGTGCCGGCGAGGAAGTTCGCATCGCCCAGGAAGGACGCGGCGAAGCGGCTGCGCGGACGCTCGTACACCTCGGCCGGCGCACCACTCTGCACGATGCGGCCGTGGTCGAGGATCGCCACGGTGTCGGAAAGCGTCAACGCCTCCTCCTGGTCATGCGTCACGAAGATCGTGGTCAGGTTCAGCGTACGCTGGATCCGGCGCAATTCCACCTGCATTTCCTGGCGCAGCCGCCGGTCGAGTGCCGACAGCGGCTCGTCCAGCAGCAGCACGCGCGGGCCGGTGACGATGGCGCGGGCGAGTGCCACGCGCTGCTGCTGGCCGCCGGAAAGCTGCGCCGGGCGCCGCGCCTCGAACCCGCCGAGCCGCACCAGGTCCAGCGTCGCGCGCGCGCGGGCGATCGCGTCGGTGCCGCGCACGCCGCGGCGGTGCAGACCGAACAGCACGTTCTGCAGCACCGTCATGTGCGGAAACAGCGCATAGGACTGGAACACCATGCCGATCTGCCGGCGCCAGACCGGGGTATCGGTCACCGTCTCCCCGCCGATGCGCACGCTGCCGCGGTCCGGCGTCTCGAAGCCGGCGATGATGCGCAGCAGCGTGGTCTTGCCCGAGCCGGACGGGCCGAGCAGGCTGGTGAGCATCCCGGGCGCAAACGCCGCGCTGACATCATCCAGCACCGGGACCGCGCCGAATCCCTTGCTGACGCCTGCAACATCAACGCCGACCAAGAAAGCCTCCCACCCCGGCAAGCCGGGCGAAGCCCAGCAGCAGAACGACCGACGCCGCAAGCAGCGCCGTGGACACGGCATTGATCTCAGGCGTGAAACCCGAGCGGATCGCGCCGTAGATCAGCACCGGCAGCGTGGTGACCCCCGGGGTCGCCAGGAAATAGGAGATCACGAACTGATCGAGGGAAACGGCGAAGGCGAACAGCGCCGCGGCGACCACGCTCGGCAGCAGCAGCGGCAGCGTCACGCTGCGGAACGCATCAGCCGGCGTCGCGCCGAGGCTTTTCGCCGCGTCTTCGAGATTGGGCGGCAGCGCCTTCAGCCCCGGCCCGACGACGAGAACGACATAGGGGGTGGCGAGTGCGACATGGCCGAGCATCATGCTGTGCAGGCCGCGGCCGATGCCGGTCCAGGAGAAGAACACCAGCATGGCGGTGCCGCTGATCAGCCAAGGAATGCCGATCGGCGGCAGCAGCAGCGCCTGCAGCACGCCGCGCCCACGCAGGTCTGGCCGCGCCAGCGCCACCGCCGCCAGCGTGCCGATCGCGGTCGCGACGACGCAGGTGACCAGCGCCACCAGCAGGCTGTTGCGCGTCGCCAGAAGGATAGCATCGTCGCCGGCCAGGGCGGCGAACCAGTGCAGCGAGAAGTGCAGCGGCAGCGCATAGAGCGGCGAGGCGTTCAGCCCCATCGCCACCATCACCGCGACCGGCACATACAGGAAGGCCAGCACCAGGGCGAGCCAGGCACGCGCGAGCGGGCGCATCCGGTCAGGCCGCCGGGCGCAGGCGCGATGCGCCGTACAGCACACCGAACAGCAGCAGCACCGCGGCCAGCATGGTGAAGGACAGGGCGGCACCGAGCGGCCAGTCGAACGCCTGGGTGAACTGATCCTCGATCACCGTGCCCATCGTCACGCCGACGCGCCCGCCGAGAATGCGCGGCTCCATGAACGAGCCGATCACCGGGACGAAGATCAGCACCGCGCCGGAGAGCAGGCCGGGCAGCGAGATCGGCAGCAGGATGCGCGCGAAAATCACCGGCGCCCGCGCGCCGAGGCCGCGCGCCGCCTCGATCAGCGCCGGGTCGATGGCGGCGAGCGAGACGTAGCAGGTCAGGATCATGTACGGCAGATACGCATGCACGAGGCCGATCACGATCGCCGGGAAGGTGTAGAGCAGGTCGCTGACGCGCCAGCCGGGAATGACGGCGCCGAGCGCACGATCGAGCAGCCCGTGATCGGCCAGCACCATCGTCCAGGACAGCACGCGCACCAGCCCGCTGGTCCAGAACGGCAGGATGGTCAGCAGGAAGATCGCATCGCGCGCCCGCCCGCGCACCGCCCGCGACAGCGCCAGCGCCGCCGGCCAGCCGATCAGCGCGCACAGCCCGGTGGTCCACAGCCCGAGCGCGAGCGACCGCCACGCGACATGCAGCAGATAGGGCTTGCGCACGAAGGCCAGATAATTCTCCGCGGTGAAGGCGGCCGGGTGGTGCGGCGCGGGCACGCCGGTCAGCAGGCTGAAATACAGCATGCCGGCCAGCGGCAGGAACACCGCGACGGCGAGCCACAGATAGGTCGGCGCCAGCAGGGCCGCGGTTGCGGCGGTCCCGGTGCGGCGGGGCCGAGGCCCCGCCGCGTGCCGTTCAGCCGGCATAGAATGCCTTCATCTCCGACCACAGATCGACGAACGCCTTGCGCCGTTCGTCGGGCAGCGTGGACATGAACTGCAGGGCGGAGATGTATTCCGCCTTGTGGATGGTGCGGATCGGATTGTCGGGGGCGAGTTCCGACATCGCCTTGGCATTGGCGGACGCGGCGGCGCCGGCATCCTTCGCCCATTGCAGATAGAAACTCGGGTCGATCATGAAGTTGATGAATTTTAGCGCCGCCGCCTTGTTCTTTGCCGCGCTGGGCACCGAAAGCCCGTCCAGCCAGCCGATCGCGCCTTCCTTCGGCACGATGAAATCGACCGGCAGGTTATAGCGCTTCTGCGCCCGCGCCGCGGCGCCGGACCAGTAGATCGCTACATCGAAGGCGCCGGCGACGAACGCCTTGTTCCACTCGCTCTCGCTCGACCAGATCAGCTTTATGTTCGGCTTCATCGCCGTCAGCCTCTGCTTGATCGCACCGAGATCGGTGGGCGCGTTGATGCTCTGGCCGGTCATCAGCGCGCCGATCCCCACCTCCGTCACCGCATCGTCGAACAGCGCTGCACGGTTCTTGTAGGCCGGATCGCTCAGCACCGCGTAACTGTCGGCGCCCTTGACGACGCCGCGGCGCACCGCCAGCGAGTTCATGCCCCAGACCCAGGAAATGCCGTAATGCTTGCCGCCTTCGGTCAGGTTGGCGTGGTCGCGCAGCGCCGGCGTCAGGTCCTTTGCATTCGGCACCTGCGACAGGTCGATCGCCTCGATCAGCCCGTCGGCGGCGATCGTGCGCGTGCGCGCCGAGTTGATCAGCGCGACATCATAGGCGCCGGGATTGCTGCGCAGCTTGGTGACCATCTCCGGCTCGGAATTGAAGTAGTCGTGCCGCACCGTGATGCCGGTGTGCTCGGCGAACAGCTTCAGCGCCCAGGCCTCGTCGGTGCCGTAGCCCTGCCAGTTCAGGACGGTGATGGTCTCCGCCGCCGCCGCGGGGCGGCTGCGCGCCCCCAGCGCCGCCGCGACCAGCGCGGCCCCCATTGTCGCGTTCACACCGCGCCGGCTGATCGAACCGCCCATCGCATCCCCCTGTTGATCGTTAGTACACATATGACTCGGTTCGCCCGCGCCGTCAATCGGTCGGAGGCTTCGGCGAATTCATCCGCTGGCGCCTGCCCATCCGTCCGCCGCGCGCTACAACCGGGGCGACCGATTGACCGAGGAGCCGCCCACGATGGCAACGACCCCGCCCTTCCGCATCACCGTCTGCGGCATCGAGGAACTGGCCGGCCACACCGCCGCCGGCGTCAGCCACGTGCTGTCGATCCTCGACCCGGAATGGCCGGTTCCGGAGGCGTTCGGCAGCTTCGGCGAGCACGAGAAGCTGGAGCTGCGCTTCCACGACGTGATCGAGGACACGGCCGGCCAGGACGGCCCGCGCGAGGCGCATGTGGAGCAACTGCTGCGCTTCGGCCGCGACCTGATGGCCGCACCGCCGCCGGAGGCACATCTGCTGGTGCACTGCCACGCCGGCATCTCGCGCTCGACCGCCTCGATGACGCTGATCCTGGCGCAGGCGATGCCCGACACCCCCGCCGCGGAGGTGCTGGCGGAGGTGCAGCGCATCCGCGAGAAGGCCTGGCCGAACCTGCGCATCATCGAGATGGGCGATGCGATGCTCGGACGCGGCGGGACGCTGGTGGCCGCCAGCCACGACATCTACCGGCGCCAGTTGGCCCGGCGGCCGTGGCTGGCCGAGGAGATGACGCGGATGGGCCGGGCACGCGAGGTGGCGGCCGGCAAGGCGGGCTGAGGCGCAGGTGGGCGCGGCAGCCGCCGTCACCCCCCCGACCGCGCCGCGTCCACGCCGAATGCGCCGCCGCCGGCAGCGGCGAGATAGAGAAACACGAAGCAGAACAGGATCGCCGCATCGCCGCCGTTCAGCAACGGGAAGAAGTTGCGCGGCAGGTGGATCATGAAATAGCCGATCGCCATTTCGCCCGACAGCAGGAAGGCGACCGGCCGGGTGAACAGCCCGATCGTCAGCAGCACTCCCCCGGCAACCTCCAGCACGCCGGCGAACCACAGCAGGGTGAACGGCGTCAACTGCATCCCGCCCGGCAGCGGCGCCGGAAACCCCGCCAGCTTCTGCAGGCCGTGCTCCAGGAACAGCAGCGCGGCGACGATGCGCAGCAGGCTCAGCAGCCAGGGCGACACGACGGCGAGACGGTTCATGGCAGATCCTTCCGTGGCGAAATCGCAACGCGAAGTCTGCGCGGGGGCACCGGCTTCCGCAACCCGGCGGATCGGTGTAGAGGGCGCGCGCCATGACCATCGCCTTCCCCTCCGCCGCCCTGGAGCCCGACGGCGCGGCGCCTTTTGTGCTGGCGCTGCCGAAGGGCCGCATCCTGAAGGAATGCGGCCCGCTGCTGGCGCGTGCCGGGGTGGTGCCGGATGCCAGCTATCTCGACGAGGACAGCCGCCACCTGCGCTTTCCCACCAGCGACCCGGCGCTCGACGTGGTGCGGGTGCGGCCGTTCGATGTTGCGACCTTCGTCGCCTTCGGCGCCGCAGAGCTCGGCATCTGCGGGGCCGACGTGCTGATGGAGTTCGACTATCCGGAAATCTACGCGCCGCTCGATCTGGGCATCGGGGCCTGCCGCATCTCGGTCGCCGAGCCGGCGGCGACGGTGGGCAGCGACGATCCGCGCACCTGGTCGCGCGTGCGGGTGGCGACGAAATATCCCACCATCGCCCGCCGCCACTACGCCGCGCGCGGCGTGCAGGCGGACGTGGTGCATCTGAACGGCGCGATGGAACTGGCGCCCAGCCTCGGCCTCGCGCGGCTGATCGTCGATCTGGTGGCGACCGGCAGCACGCTGCGCGCGAACAGCCTGCTGGAGACCGAGGTGATCGCGCACGTCACCAGCCGGCTGATCGTCAACCGCACGGCGCTGAAGACGCGGCCGGAGGCGATCGGCGCCTGGATCGCCCGGTTCCGCGCGGCGCTGGCATGAGGCGGCTGGCCTCCGCGGACCCGGATTTCACCCGGGATTTCGCCGTCCTGCTGGCCGACCGGGACGCCCCGGCCGATGTCGGCGCCGCGGTGGCAGCCATCCTTGCCGATGTGCGGCGCGACGGCGACGCGGCGCTGCTGGCGCACACCGCGCGGCTGGACCGGCTGGACCTGACCGCCGAGCGGCTGCGGGTGACGCCGGCGGAGATCGATGAAGCAGTCGCGGCGGTGCCGGCGGCGCTGCGCGCCGCCCTTGATCTCGCGGCAACCCGCATCGAGGCGTTCCACCGGGCGCAACTGCCTCGCGACTTCGCCACCACCGATGCCGCGGGGCTGACGCTCGGCCTGCGCTGGACGGCGCTGGACGCGGTCGGCCTCTATGTGCCGGGCGGCAAAGCGGCCTATCCGTCCTCCGTGCTGATGAACGCCATTCCGGCGCGGGTGGCGGGCGTCGCCCGGCTGGCGATGTGCGTGCCGGCGCCGGGCGGGGTGCTCAACCCGCTGGTGCTGGCGGCGGCGCGGCGGGCGGGGGTGGATGAGATCTACCGGGTCGGCGGGGCGCAGGCGATCGCGGCGCTCGCCTTCGGCACCGCGACCATCGCCCCGGTCGATCGCATCGTCGGCCCCGGCAACGCCTATGTCGCCGAGGCGAAGCGGCAGGTGTTCGGGCGCGTCGGCATCGACAGCATCGCTGGCCCGTCGGAGGTCGTCGTGCTGGCCGATGCCAGCAACGATCCGCGCCGGGTCGCGGTCGATCTGCTGGCCCAGGCGGAGCATGACGAGGCGGCGCAGGCCATCCTGCTGACCGATGACGCGGGCTTCGCGGATGCCGTGGCGGCGGCGGTGGCGGCGGAGCTGCCGACCCTGCCGCGCGCCGCGATCGCCGGTGCCTCCTGGCGCGATCACGGCGCGATCATCCTGGTGCGCGACTGGGCGGAGGCGGCCGGGCTGGTGGACCGGCTGGCGCCGGAGCATCTGCAGATCATGACCGCCGACCCGGCGGCGCTGTTCGCGCGCATCCGCCATGCCGGCGCCGCCTTCCTCGGCGGCTACTGCCCGGAGGCGCTGGGGGACTACGTCGCCGGGCCGAACCACGTGCTGCCGACCGGACGAACCGCGCGCTTCGCCTCGGGTCTGTCGGTATTCGACTTCCTCAAGCGCACCACCTGGGTCGCCGCCGATGCCTCGGCGCTGGCCCGCGTGGGGCCGGCAGCGGTGGCGCTGGCGGAGGCAGAAGGGCTGGACGCCCATGCCCGCAGCCTGACACTCAGGCTCGGCGCGGCTTGACCTGCCGGGTGCGGGTGCGCATGTTCCGCGCCGCATCGCAAAGTTGCAAAGAGGATTGATGTCGAAAGAAGACATGATCGAGTTCAGCGGCACGGTCACCGAACTGCTGCCGAATGCCATGTTCCGCGTGAAGCTGGACAACGAGCACGTCATCCTGGCCCACACCAGCGGCAAGATGCGCAAGAACCGCATCCGCGTGCTGGCCGGCGACCGGGTGAACGTGGAGATGACCCCCTACGACCTCACCAAGGGGCGGATCACGTTCCGCTACAAGTGAGCGGCGCGGCTCCGCGGCTGATTCTCGCCTCGGCCAGTCCGCGCCGGCTGGCGCTGCTGGCACAGATCGGGCTGGTGCCCGATGCCATCGTTTCCCCCGACATCGACGAGACGCCGCAGCGCGACGAAACGCCGCGCGCGCTGGCATCGCGCCTCGCCCGCGCCAAGGCGACAGCGGCGGCGGTGCCGGGCGCCTTCGCGCTGGCCGCCGACACCGTGGTCGCGGCCGGCCGGCGCATCCTGCCGAAGGCCGAGACGCCGGCGCAGGCATCCGCCTGCCTCGCCCTGTTGTCCGGCCGACGGCACCGGGTGCTGACCGCGGTCGCCGTGCAGGCGCCCGACGGGCGGGTCGCGACGCGGCTGGCGGAGAGCACGGTCACGTTCGCGCGGCTGACCGAGGCGCAGCGCGCCGCCTATCTCGCCGCCGGCGAATGGCAGGGCAAGGCCGGCGGCTATGCGATCCAGGGGCGGATTGCCGTCCATGTCCGCTTCCTCGCCGGCAGCTATTCGGGCGTGGTCGGCCTGCCGCTGTTCGAAACGGCGCAACTGCTGCGCGGCCTTGGCTATCCGCTGCCATGACCGTGCTCGCCTCCGCCTCCCCCGGGGAGGTGCGGGTGGCGGTGACGGACGGGACGGGGCTGCGCGACTATGCGCTGTGGCGGCCTGGCGCGCCGGACGGGGTGGGGAATGTGTATCGCGGCCGGGTGCTGGCGCGGATGCCGGCGCTGGCCGGCACGTTTGTGGCAATTCCCGGAGGCGAAGGCTTCCTGCCCGACAGTGCCGGCGGCAGGGGCCTCGGGGTAGGCGACGCGGTCGCGGTGCGGGTAACGCGGGCGGCGCAGGGCGGCAAGGGGCCGCGGCTCGCGGTCGCTGCCGACCTGTCGGCCGGCCAGGGCACGCCGGCGCTGCTGCGGCGCGGGCCGGACCCGGTGCAGCGCCTG